>WVZO01000222.1:0-72674 GCA_011772425.1 Candidatus Aminicenantota bacterium | reverse complement strand
TGGCCGCCGGAGGCATTATAAAACCGGTGACCTGGCGCGTTGGTTGGCGGACGGGAATATCCGTTTTATCGGCAGGCGGGATCAGCAAGTCAAAATCCGGGGATACCGGGTCGAATTAGGGGAAATCGCCAGTCACCTGGAAGCACATCCCGGTATAAAAGAAGCGGTTGTGATCCACAGGAATGACAGGGGAAGACAATACCTGTGCGCTTATGTTGTGCCCGGGCAAGCCCCGGGTCAGGAAATCATTGCCATGCCTGAGTTGAAAGCATACCTCGAAGGGAAATTACCGGGTTATATGATACCCGCCTGCTTTGTGAAAATAGGGAAGGTCCCTCTCAATCCCAGCGGGAAATTAGACCGTAACGCGCTCCCGCGGCCGTTGGAGTCCGACTTCCATTCCGGGAGTACATATGAAGCGCCCAAAACCGATATCCAGCAAATTATAGCAGAAACCTGGCAGGACGTGTTAGGCAGGGAAAAAGTCGGTATCCGGGATAATTTCTCCGACCTGGGAGGCAATTCCCTGGATTTCGTTAAAGTCGCCAACAAATTGAAGGAAAAGCTGGATAGGGAGATAACCGTGTTGACCCTGTTTACCTATACTACCATCAGATCGCTGGAACGTTACTTAATCGGCAGCCAGGGAGAAAACCCCCGGGAAGAAAACCTGCCGGACCGGTCTCAATTGATCGATGAATCTAAGGACTTTATATCTCAAGCACTGCGAAGATTAGACGATGATGGGGAGTAATATGAATGAAGCGGGAAAAAAAAATTCTCAAACCGGTATGGAAATAGCCGTTATTGGTATGGCCGGGAGGTTCCCCGGCGCAAACGATATCGAGGCCTTCTGGGAGAACGTAAAAAACGGGGTGGAGTCGGTGACATTCTTTACGGATGAGGAGCTGATGGACGCCGGCATCGAACCGGGAATTACCGGGAATCCCGACTATGTTAAAGCCGGGGGATACCTGGAAGATACCAGTTATTTTGATTCTGCGTTTTTTAATTATCCCCCCAATGAAGCGGCAATAATGGACCCCCAGGTGCGGTTATTCCATGAGTGCGCCTGGCACGCCCTGGAGAATGCCGGTTACGATCCCTTTTCTTACCCGGGTTTAATCGGGCTATATGCGGGTTATAACCCGAATGTGTTATGGAAAGTTGCACATTTACTGCAAACCGGGAGCGGCCCGGAGCTTTTTGAAATCGAGAATTTAAACAGTAATTTTTTTGCCACCTTGATTTGCTATAAGTTAAATTTAAAAGGACCGGCTGTGTCGGTGAATACCGCCTGCTCTACATCATTGGCGGCGATTCACCTGGCATGCCGCGCGTTATTAATCGGTGAAGCAGATATAGTCCTGGCAGGCGGCGTATCTGTAAAACTTCCCTTGAAAAGCGGTTATCTCTACCAGGAAGGAATGGTCATGTCTTCCGATGGTCACTGCCGCCCCTTTGATACAAAGGCAAGCGGGACAATCGCTGGTAACGGTGCCGGTATCGTGGTGCTGAAACGGCTGGTCAAAGCGGTAAAAGACCGGGATCACATATATGCCGTAATCAAAGGAACAGCCATTAACAATGACGGCAGTCGGAAAACCGGGTACACCGCGCCCAGCGTCATGGCCCAGGCGGAAGTTATCCAGACCGCACTGCGAATGGCCGGGGTAGAAGCGAGAAGTATTACCTATATCGAGACCCACGGCACCGGCACCCCCCTTGGAGACCCAATTGAAATCGAAGCATTAAAAAAGGCATTTGCCCATACCGGCAAAAAAAGATTTTGCCGTCTCGGGTTCTTAAAAGCCAATATCGGACACCTGGACGAGGCCGCCGGTGTCGCCGGTTTTATTAAAACCGTCCTGGCATTAAAACACCGTTTCATTCCACCTGCGCTGCATTTCGTTTCCCCAAACCCGGAAATCGATCTTGAAAACAGCCCTTTTTATATCGATAACAACCCCGGAGAATGGAAATCGGAAGAATTTCCGCTGCGCGCCGGGGTGAGTTCGTTTGGAATAGGCGGTACAAACATCCATGCCGTTTTGGAAGAATATTCGATTGACCCCGGCGTCCCCCAGGTAGGGCCGAAAGCGTTTCATAACGAAACGGATCCTTTTCATGTGCTCTTATTATCAGCTAAAACGCAGCCAGCGCTGGATAAAATGACGGAAAATCTTGCGGATTATCTTAAACGGCATCCCGGTTCGGAACTTGCCGATGTCGCCTATACTTTACAGGTAGGACGCAGCGCTTTCAATTATAGACAAATGCTGGTCTGCAGCAGCCAAAATGACGCTGCCGCCGGTTTATTAGCCGCCGCCCCCGGCAAAAAACGCCATTATATTACGGAATTGGACGACAGGCCGGTGGTGTTTATGTTTCCCGGCCTCGGTACCCAATATGTCGATATGGGAGTGGAACTTTACCGCAGGGAACCCCTATTCCGTGAAACCATGGACCGGTGCTTCGAGATATTGAAAAACCTGGGCGAGGAGGAAATAAAGGAAATCCTATACCCTTCCCGCCTGTCGTCCCCCGTGTCTTCCAATCATGCGGCAAACGATCGATCCGCGGAAACGATTCATCGATTCGAAATCGCCCAGGTGGTGATTTTCATATTTGAATATGCCCTGGCCCGCTTGATGATGAAATGGGGAATAAAACCGCATTCCCTGATCGGTTACAGTTTCGGTGAATACATTGCCGCCTGCATTGCCGGCGTATTTTCCCTGGAAGACGCATTAACGCTGGTAATCTACAGGGGCAAATTAATGCGGGAGATTCCCCCGGGAGCCATGACCAGTGTCCCCATGGATAAAAAAACGGTAGAGCCTTTCCTGGACCATCGCTTATCTATTGTCATCGATAACGGGGATTCCTGTATCGCTGCCGGGGCCGCCGGCGACATCGACGCATTCGAAAAACAAATGAAAGAAAAAAGATATATTTGTATGCGCTTGCATGCGTCTTATGCCCTTCATACATCGATGATGGACCCTATTTTAAACGAATTTGAAAGCCATGTGGGCCGACTGACATTGAACAAACCCCAAATACCTTTTATTTCCAATGTAACCGGTAAATGGATAAGCCCCGAAGACGCGGTGAATCCCCGGTACTGGGCCGCGCATTTGCGAGAAACCGTGCGGTTTGCAGACGGGTTGAAAGAATTAATGAACACCCGGGACGCCGTTTTCCTGGAGATCGGTCCCGGTGTTGTTTTAAGCACTCTCGCCCATCAATATAAAAGCAAAGAATCCAATCACTGCGTGGTCAACCTGGTGCGGTCGCCGGAACAAAAAATTTCGGACAGGGAATACTTAATGAGAAAAATTGGGGCGTTATGGCTCTATGGAACCCGCATAGACTGGACCGGGTTTTATGCCGGTGAAAAGAGAACCCGGGTTCCCCTGCCTTCCTATCCATTTGATAAGCTCTATTATACTGTGGATCTCCAAGTACAAACGTTGACGGCGGCGGCGCAGAAAGGTGGGATACAATTTGCAAAACAAACGTTCCCGCCGTCAACCGCGTCAACCGTGTCACCCCCGCCGGCACCCAACCGGCCCGGCCAAAAGACCCCATATGCGGCCCCCAGGAACAAAGCGGAACAACTCCTGGTGCAAATGTGGGAGGAAATACTGGGAACCCGTCCCATCGGCATCCATGACAACCTCCTGGAAATGGGAGTTACGTCTCTAAAAGGAATGACGTTTGTTAACCGGATCAAAGAGCGATTGGGAGAGATCATCCATGTCACGGCAATATTCGACGCGCCCACCGCAGCGGAACTTGCCGCCTATTTCAGCACGCACTACCCGGAAAGTTTTGCAAAATTAACAGGCATTCGCACAAACGAAGAAACGTCTCACCCCTTACCCCCGGGCGGGGAAAACGTAACCATGGGAAAGATCATGCGATTTCGTCGTTTTTTACCGGTTCAGCCGGCACCGGTGGGACTTGATGGTGGGAAAAATCCTTCGGCGGTATTTATACTTTCGCCGCCCCGTACCGGTTCCACCCTGCTGCGCGTCATCCTGGGCGGACACCCCCGGTTGTTTGCCCCACCCGAGTTGAACTTACTGTTATTCAACACGCTGGCAGAAAGAAAGACCGCATTTTCCGGCCCCGCCGCATCTCATCTCCAGGGTACAATCCGTGCCCTTATGGAAATAAAAAAATGCGGTGTTAAAGAAGCGGAAGAAATAATGGAAACCTTTGAAAACAGCGGTATGACGGTCAAAGAATTCTATTACCGGCTGCAAGAGCATTTGGGCCGGCGGTTGCTGGTGGACAAATCACCCGGTTATACCAACGATCTTGAAATCCTGGAACGGGCCGAACTCTATTTCCAGGACCCCCTGTATATCCATTTGCTGCGTCACCCGTACGGCATGATTCATTCGTTTGTGGAAGCCAAAATGGATTTATTAATGGGGCAGCAAGTAACGGATTTACTATCCTTAACCAGGCGTGAACTTGCCGAGATAATCTATACCAACAGCGTTTACAACATACTGGACTTTTTAAAACAGGTCCCCCAAGAGCGTCAACTGTGGATAAAGTTTGAAGACCTGGTAGCAAAACCCGAAGACTCTGCAAAAGACCTTTGCCGGTTTTTGAACCTGGAATTCCACCCGGAAATGACGCAGCCCTATAAAGAGAAGAAAAAACGAATGACCGACGGTGTATATTCCGGGGGGCAAATGATCGGGGACCCGAAATTTCACCGGCATAAAGATATTAACGCGGGAGTGGCGGAAAATTGGAAACAGCATTATACCGGAGACTTCCTGGGAGAACCCACGTTGGAAGCGGTAAAAATCCTGGGTTACACCCCGATTCATGAGCCTGGAGAAGATAAACACGAAGGGGAATTAGATGCGCTGCCCGGGAACCTGATGCTGTTAAATGGGGCCCCACAAGCCGCTGAAAATATTTTTTTCGTGCATGAACGAATCGGGATTCTCGGTGCATACTTAGAATTCTGTAAACAACTGGGTACCCGGTTTAATTGTTGGGGAATTCAACCCGGTAAATTAAAAAATTATGCGCCGCAAAATTGGACGATCGAGGACACGGCGGCAAGATATATTGGAACGATAAAAAAAGTACAACCGCAAGGGCCGTATTATATATTCACGTGGTCATTCGGCGGTCATATTGCCTTTGAAATGACCCGGCAAATGGAACAAATGGGAGCAAGTGTGGCGTTCCTGGCCTTCGTGGACTGCACCGGTCCCCTGGGGCGTCCCGGTGAAACCATCCGTGAATTTTCACTGGAAACAGAAAAGAATCTTTCAAAGACATTTTTCCCGGACACCGGTATCCGGGTAAAACTGGATAAAATAACCAATATAGATCATATCTGGCCGTTTGTGGTGGATTTGCTGCAATCCGGTGAATTCAACCTGGAAACGCTGAAACCGTTATTCATGGAACTGGCGGAAGTGCCGGCCATACCCAATTACAGTGATATCGGCGTTGAAGAAATCATTAATTATATCAATTTAAACAGGACATTTAAAAATGCCGGTGCCCGATATTTCCCGGCAGGCAAAATTCAAACACCCATTCATTATTTCAGGGCGAGTGAATCCGGGGAAGAAATTAAAGAGCATTGGAACGATTACTGCCGCACCCCCATCGTCTATCATGAAGTAAGCGGCAATCATAGTTCTATATTCTGGCAGCCGCAGGTGGTGGAATTTGGCCGTTTGTTTATTGAAGTACTTGAGAATATAAACCCAAATAAAAACTCTTAAATGAAAAAAACACGGCGAGTCCGGGTTTACCCGGGAACTATTTTTAAGGAGGACGAATATGACGGAGATATCGAAAGATCGAATCCCACTGTTTAACCGGTTGTTTCAAATTGAAAACAATTGGCATGATATCCTTTACGTCCACACCCCCTTTTGTGTACAGAAGTGTTACTATTGTGTCTACTCTTCCAAGAAGTATTCCGGGCCGGAGGAGCTGGACCGGTTTTACCACCAGGTGCTGCCGCAGCAGATCGAACGGCTCCGTCCGATATTGGAAGGAATCGCCTTTGAACAGGTCTATTTTGGCGGCGGCACCCCTTCTATTGCCGATGCCGGTACGCTGGCAAAAACTTTTGAACGCATACCCGGCTTCAAAGATATCCCGGTGAAATTGACCGAAGCCGCCCCGTTTACCATTACCGACGACCACCTGGAACTCTATCATCAATATGGATTCAAATTCGTGTCGATGGGGGTTCAATCCCTGTCCCCGCAAATATTAGAAGCCCAGAACCGGCGGTATGTGGATGAAGAAACATTGATACGTTTCTGCTCTGTCCTGGAACAATACGACATCATCAGCAATATCGATTTGATCTTTTACCTGGAAACCGGCCGATTGGAGGACCTCGAACAGAACAGGAAAGAACTGGGTGAGGTCATGTCGTGGATACGCCCCGCCTCCATTACCATTCATTCCAATTACCTGGCCAAGAAGTCGGTGGAAAAGCAGTTGGCTATGATTCGTTTGCTCAGGGAGATATTGGAAGAATACCCAGAATACCAATGCACCAATGCGTTGTTGGAAGAAACGGAAGCCGAAGTGGACATGAATTATGCGGCCGAATACCGCTTGATGCGAAAAGAAAAGGATTTCCATTTTTACATGACTCCAAAGCTGCCTGAATCGCATCGTTATGGACATAATATGGTGGCCCTGGGGACTTATGAGAAATTTAAACCCCGCTATAATTACTATTATATTTATGATTACATGGATAAATATTCCTTCAAGACCCTGACTAAAAAGTATAAGTTTTTATATACGGAGTTTGAAGAAACCCGCAGCAAACTTGGTTTACCCGCCGATAAATATATTACCGCCGGGCAATTCTTTAAAAGTGAAGAAGGGAGGGAGAAATTCAAGGAAATAATCAGGGAAAGTCAACTACCTTATTATGAATTGTAAATCCCTTTCATTGTGTCCTTTCGGCAAGTGTGCGTGACAGGAAATACTTTACCTGGCACCATCATCTCCCCCAGAGGGGAAATTCCTGCCTTCTCCTGCAAAAGGAACGTATGGTTCAGCGGTGGAAATGGTGTCCCGGAGTGGTGGAAACGTATTCCCGAGCGGTGGAAATGGTATGACGGAGTGGTGGAAATGGTATGCCGGAGCGGTGGAAATGGGGTGCCTGAGCGGTGGAAAAATGAAAAAAGACATTCTCGACTGTCACCTTTTCTCCTCAGAGGTAAAAACATTCTCCTGTTTTTTCTACTTCGTGTCCCTTCGTGTATCTTCGCGGCTAAAATATAAAACATCATAATTGATTATCCCCTTTTCTTTACAGGGTATTAATAAAAAGGTGGAGGCATAGATACTTGAAAGAGAACGATATCTATGGTAATCTCTCTATATGATTCTACAAAAAAATTCGGAGAAGAACGATGAAAAAAATAGCCATTTTAGTGACAATCTTATTATTTCTTTTATTAATCTGGCAGTGTGGAAACAACGGTGATACCATGACCGGTCAAAAACAACCGATGAAAAAAGCCGCTGCGGTAGACAAGGCGGTTATTAGCAAAGTGACCGATGCGCTGATTAAAAAACATGGAGACGAAAATGCCGAACGGATTAAACGAGGTGTTCGGCACGCGGCGGGATTATGGCGCCAATCCGACGGCAGCAGCGAAGCATTCGAAACCTTTTGCCTGGATCACTTTATCGCCGCGGAAGAAGAACGGGAATTGGTATTTAAAAAACTTTCCAGGAATTTCGAAGTGATCCTGGGGCATTTTAACAAAATCGAGCTAGACCTTAAAGCCCCGCTTCATCTTGATGCCGGGGAAATTCATCCTATCGATCAAATCTTTGGAGGCTGCGACGTGGGTTCGCACCTGGATGAAGACTTTTACCGGAATAAGATTGCTTTTATTGTTGCCTTGAATTTCCCTTACTATTCCCTCGATGAGAAAAAGAAACTGGGCAGGGATTGGTCTCGAAAAGAATGGGCTTATGCCAGGTTGGGCGATTTCTACATCTCACGGGTCCCGGCAGAACTCAAACAAAAATATTCTGAGGTCAATTCCAATGCCAGGGTTTATATATCACAGTACAACATTTATGCGGGCAAACTGGTCAACGATAAAGGTGAAAAATTGTTCCCCAAAGATTTGATATTGCTCTCCCACTGGAATTTAAGGGATGAGTTAATTGCGAACTACGGTACTGCCAGGGGCATGGAAAAGCAGCGCATGATCTATGAAGTGATGAAACGCATTATTTCACAGGAAATACCGCAGCAGGTAATCAACAGCAATCAATGGGACTGGAATCCATATCAAAACAAGGTTTTCAAAGATGGGGAGGTTGTTGAATTAAAACCCGAACCCAATACCAGGTATCAACACATCCTGAACTCGTTCCGGGCACTCAAGGCTGCGGATGCTTACTATCCGCCCTCCATGGATACTTTTATCAAGCGGAAATTCGCCGGAGAAATGGAAATTCCCCAGCCCGAAGTAGAAGCATTGTTTATCAAATTTATCTCGTCCCCCCAGGTGAAAAAAACAGCACAGTTGATCCGTTCGCGATTAAAAAGAGACCTGGAACCTTTTGATATCTGGTACGATGGTTTTACCGCCAGGAGCGGTATTTCCGAAGAGAAATTGAATGCGATCACCAGGAAGAAATACCCCACGGCAAAGGCCCTGGAAACGGATTTAACTAATATTTTATTAAAGCTGGGTTTTTCCCGGGAAAAGGCGGATTTCCTGGCGTCCAAAATTGTGGTGGAGGCTGCCCGCGGTTCCGGTCATGCCTGGGGACCGGAGATGAAAGCAGAAAAAGCTCACCTGCGGACCCGCGTACCGACTGACGGCATGAATTACAAGGGGTATGTTATTGCTGTCCACGAGTTCGGCCACAACGTCGAACAGATCGTTTCGTTGAATGACGTGGATTACTATATGATGCAAGGGGTCCCCAACACCGCTTTTACAGAAGCATTGGCCTATATTTTCCAGAAACAAAACCTGGATTTGTTGGGAATCAAAGAAACCAACCCGGATAAAGATTACCTGAAAGCATTGGAAACCTGCTGGAACGCGTATGAAATTATGGGTGTGTCGCTTTTGGACATGAGAACCTGGAAATGGATGTATGAGCACCCGGAAGCCAATGTTCAACAGTTGAAAGAAGCTGTTATCCGGATCGCTAAAGATATATGGAATAACTATTACGCGGATGTCTTTGGCGGGGTTAAGGACCAACCCATTTTGGCTGTTTATTCCCATATGATCCACTATCCCCTTTATTTAACCGGGTATGCGTACGGTGAGTTGATCAAATTTCAAATTGAACAACATCTTGAGAGCAAAGATTTTGCCGCTGAAGTAGAACGGATGTTTTCCGCCGGAAGATTGACCCCCAACCTGTGGATGAAGAACGCGGCAGGAAAAGAGATCGCCATCGAACCGATCCTGCAAGCCACGGATGAAGCGTTAAAGCATATCAAGTAAAGAAGTAGGGGCTTGATTTATCAAGCCCTTCAATCGACGTTTCATTCCAGGGTTTGATAAATCAAACCCCTACTATAAAATATACAAGAAATAATAAATAAAATGGGCAAGAAGTCAGGGAGTAGAAAGAAAAGTAGAAAGAAGAGTGGAAGCAAAAAGATCGTAAGACTTTTTACCGTTACCACGATTCTCGCTGCGTTGATTTTGCTGTCGATTCATGCCTTTATCGACCTTTTTGAAAAGGATATATTTGACGTTGTTATAAAACAAATCGAGAAAAATTCAGGCGGCGTATACACGATAAAATATGACCGTGTCGATCTGAATTTTTTCCAAAGAAGTATTCATATAAAAAATTTTTCAATAAATCTGGACAAAACAGCCCTTAATAAGATCAGTACCGAATCCGCCAAAAAGAAACTGCTGATTAATACCAAACTTCCTGTCTTAAAAATAGAAGGAATATCTATTTTTAACCTGATTTTCAGCAAGTCTGTAAGTATAAAGAATCTATCCTTAGAAGGTGAGGAACTGGTTATTTTTAAACGTACTGAACCTCACAAAAAAAATCCAATACTTCACATTCCCAAATGTTCACTTCATTTTTCCCGGTTAAAAATAAACCGGGGTGTTAAAAAGAATATCTTTTTTTATTTTAAATCCGGGGAATTTACCTTGGAGGAACCCAGGTTTATTTTTCCCCAGGGATTCTACATCCTCAATGCAAAGAAGCTGAACTTTTCAAAATTAACGTCTTCTCTTTCTATTCATTCCCTTGAACTGATCCCGGCATACTCAAAATATCGATTTGCCAGGTTAAAGGGATATCGAACCAACAGGATCTCATTAAAAATCGACAATATAGAATTTAAAGATATAGATTTTAATGATCTTTTTAAGAACCAGTGTTTTCATGCCAGGCTGTTAACAATTGAAAGGCCTGAGTTGGATATATTTAGAGATAGAAGTGTTCCTAAAGGTTCCGGGACAAAAGAAAAAAAATTCCCGCAGCAGTTGCTGCGGGAATTAACGTTTAAACTGGGGATCGATGAGATAGAAATCTCAAACGGCGGTATTGTTTTTTCAGTGAGTACGCTTATCCATAAAAGGAGAAAATCAGGCAACGTATTCTTTACCGATATAAATGCAAATATAAAAAATGTCACCAACGATACCGGCTTATTAAAGAAGAAGGCATCTACGGAGGTGAACGCTGATGCAAAATTAATGGGCAAAGGCATTTTAAATGCCAACCTCACGATTCCTATACACAGTAAAAGGAACAGGTTCACCTTTTCCGGCTCCCTGGGGACGATGAAAATGAAAGAATTCAACTCCATTTTAGAGAATACGGCTTACGTGCGAATTAACAGGGGGATCATTAACCGGCTTGATTTCTCAGCCAGGGCCAATAATAAAAGAATCAAGGGAGAAATGAAACTGTTGTACAACGATTTAAAGATATCGATATTAAAGAAAGTAGAAAAGCGAGAAAAAAAGAAATTGGTTTCTTTTTTAGCCAACATCATCCTTAGGGGAAATAATCCGAAAAAGGGAAAACCAGCGAGAATCGGTAAGATTAACTATGAGAAGGAACGCCCAATGACGATGTTCGGTTATATATGGAAATCCCTTTTATCAGGTATCAAATCAAGTATAAGGTAGTGAAAACGCAAAAAGGGTATAACTCCTGGTTCAATAAATTTCAATTTTTTCCGAACCTTTTCCCTTCTTATTTCGTATTAAGGATATAATAAAAAAATAACCACGGATAAATATAAAAAAAATTTGTGAAAATTCGTGTAATCTGTGGGTTAAAAACAAAAAGGAGGTAATTATGAAATTACACACCGTATTGATCGCAGCAACTTTATTAATCGCATGTGCGGTGGTTCATGGTTTCCCTTTCCAGGAAGACAAACAACTGAACCTGGCAGCCGATGGAATTAAAACAGTTGAAATCGACTGTGGCTCAGGGTATTTAAAAATCAAAGGGGTTGAAGGACTGGAACAGATTGAAGTAGAAGCCACACTGGTGGTAAAAGGAATCGATGAAGATGATATCGAGAGATTCAAAAAGAGACATGTTAAATTGAGCCTGGAAAAGAAAGGGACTTCAGCCGTTTTAATCAGCAAGATCGACTATTCTGCTATCTCGACCCTGTTTAAACCCAGATCGGCTCATATCAACCTGGATGTGCGGATTCCCAAAAACCTGGAATTGGTTATCGATGACGGTTCCGGTTCCATCGAGGTTGCGGATATTGCCAATAATGTAAAACTGGATGATGGCTCCGGCAGCATTGAGATGGATCATATAAAGGGCAATGTTTTCATTGATGACGGTTCCGGTTCCATTGAATTGACCACCATCGGCGGCAATGTGGAAATTGATGACGGTTCCGGAACCATTACCGTGGAAGAGGCCTCCGGGGATGTAGACGTTAAAGATGGCTCCGGCACTATCAAGATTTCTAAAATCGGCGGTTCCGTGGTCGTATCCGATGGTTCCGGCGGCATCTATATCGATGGGGTCGATAAAGATGTTAATATCAAACGTGATGGAAGCGGAAGTGTTTCCATCCAAAACGTCAAAGGAAAGGTCAGAAAGAAGTAGGAAGTAGGAAGTAGGAAGTAGGAAGTAGGAAGCGAAGAAGTAGAGACGCAATATTTTGCGTCTTTACCGACTAGAAGACACCGGGGATGATTTCGCTGCAGTATTTGCAGCGGTTTTTCTTCATACCTACAACGCTAACTGCATAACGCATCCGTTCAATCAATAACTTCCCACAAGACGGACAATAGGTGTTCTCGGCATCGGAGATGAGATTGCCTACATACGCAAACTTGACACCATTATCCATGGCAATCTTCCTGGCCCGGTGAAGCGTCTCCGGCGGTGTGGGCGGGATGTTCTTTAACATAAACGTGGGATAATACCGGGAAAAATGAACCGGTACATCCGGACCCAACTCCTTTATAATCCATTTGGTCATGGCATTGATTTCCTGTTTGCTGTCATTCAGCGTAGGAATCAGCAGCACCACAATCTCATACCATATGCCTTCATCTTTCAATACCAGTAGTACGTCCAGGACCGGTTTCAGTGTGCCATCGCACATTTCCTTGTAAAATTTCTCAGTGAAGGCTTTTAAATCGATTTTCACTGCCCCCAGGTACTTGCACAGCTCACGCATGGGTTTTTCCTGAATATATCCATTGGAAATCATAACATTGGGCACGCCCCATTTCTTGCCTTCAATGGCACAGTCCAACATATATTCAAAAAATATTACCGGCTCTGTGTAGGTATGGGCTACGGTTTTGCAGTTTCTCTGCCGGGCCAAATTAATAACCTCTCTGGGAAAGAATTTGTAACTTTTGACTTGCTCCGGCCGTTTTTGTGAGATTTCCCAGTTCTGACAGAATTTACAGACAAAATTACAACCCGCTGTAGCAATAGACAACGCCCGCGTGGTGGGATAATAATGGAATATGGGTTTTTTCTCAATGGGATCGATATGAGCGGAACATGGGTTTCCATATACCAGGGTATAGTACATGCCTCCCTGGTTCTCGCGAACGCCGCAGGTGCCCCGCTCCAGGTCCGCGACCCGGCATTCATGCGGGCATAGTTTGCATATGACTTTCTTCTCCGCTTGCTTATCATAATACTTCGCTTCCCTCATAAAGGGATTCTTATTCGGCGCGGGAAACATTAACGTCCCGTCCAACATCGCTAACGAGCAAACCGAACAGGTCGTTAATGCTTGCTTTAAAAACGCTCGCCGTGTTAGTTCATCGTTCTTCATTCCTTACTCCTTACTTCCTACTGCTTACTAAATCACTATTTTATCAATATATTTCTCATCTATATGGCCCAATTTCAACCGCGATGCCGTATAAATATATTTCGGTTCACGACCCACTGCTTTTAAGGATTTTAATCCCAATTTCTTTCGGCCTTTTTCAATGATCTGCCAGCCAACATAATCCAATGCCACCTGGTCCTGGCTCACCAGGAGCCCACCGTATTCAATGGCATATTTGGGATAATAAGCAGGTCCATTGTTTAACTGCACCCGCGTCGCATCACATATAACTATACGTATTTTGTTCTTGATAATGGAATGCGTGTTTAGTTCGGCAACATATGGATCACAATTGTTGCGATGGAATTTATTGGGATTGTAAATCGCTCCGTAAAAGTTTTTCAGAGCGACAGAGATACCGGCAAGATCATGATCCTTTAATACTGGCACATTGATCAGGGCATCCACTTTCTCCATGATCCGGCTGAACCGCGTACCCACACTGTGGGCAAATTCGATGGTATCGGAATAGCCATCTCCATAACTAAATGAATCAGTCCCAATCACCCGCCCCCCGGAACGGCTGTAAGAAAAACCGGCCCGCTCCAATTCACGATTGGTGCGCTCCCAGATGTAAATGTTCTTTTCCCGGACCCCACAGGAAAGCAAACCCTCCACAATGGCCATTACCAAACCATATCCGGAAGATAAAAGCTTACCCGGAAGACAACTCAATTTAATGCCGATTCGTTCACCCGGAGAAAACAACGACTTCCAGGCCGCCGCCGGTGAAGAATGACCGGTGAGTTTCACCAGCGCCCGGTCCAAAAACAATGCTGCGTTTTCTTTAGACACCTGATGGTTCACCCGTTTCAATTTATCAGACCGGGCAATCACTACACGGCTCTTGCCAGTCGACGGGATTAGAAAATAAGGAAAACCGAGATACGCAGTTAACCCCACCGCTGACGATAAAACCGTCTTACCAAATTCCCGCCGCGTTATACTCATCTTCTTATCTCCTTTTTTCCTTCGCGTTCCTTCGCGCTCTTCGCGGCTAAAAACAGAGTTTATTTTTCTTTTTTGAGGTCATGTTCTCCAAACACCAGGGCCTGGAAAATAAAAAACTCCATTCCCTCGGACTTGTACGCATCAAAAGGAAGACCGGCTTTCATGCATAACCGTCCCAGGAACATGTCCAGCCCCCATCCGGTCTCTGTCGCCACTTGCGGCAGAAAAACCGCCTGCCGTCCGTATTTTTTGATAATTACACCATCCGTACCCAAACGAATTTTTTTGTAATCATCAATCTTCTGCAAAGGTGTCATCACAGAAATTTCCATTTCAATCTTCTTCAATTCATTCTTCTTTAACAAAGGGAATCGATAATCATTAAACGCAGCGTTGAGTGCATTCTTGCGAACCCCATCCCATAAGGGTTCGATTCCAACAAGGGTACCAATGCAGCCGCGAAGCTCACCGCTCTTTCTAAGAGTAACAAAAACACCGGCTTTTTCTTTCAACAAAGGCGTCAAACTGGATTTATACTTTTCTTCCACTGCCTCCGAAGACGTATTTTTTTCAGCGAAATGGTCTTCCAGGGTGCCCCGCGCAATGGAAAACAGTGTTTTCTTTTCTTTAATACTCAAATTCATGGGTTTATTCCCTGTGTTTAATGTGGTTTTCTCGTTTTCCTCCGGTGCTTTCCCAGGACCGCGGTTGACACGGCGTTTGTCTTTACCCTTACCTTTACTTTCACTAATAATAATCGATGCATAACTGACACTGAAGGAGTAATCACCGGAACGGTCTGCGGATTTATAGTAATCGATAAGTGTCCCGGCATAGTTTTCACCTGCAAACATATTCATCATGACACCTACCGGTATAAACCCACACATGGTGATGTTGGTATCTCGTTTGTACTGGAAAAAACCATTAAAATCCAGTTTTTTGATGCAGTCTACCATTCCCATGTCCAATTTGGTTAAATTCTCTTTGATATTTTTCCTGAAGGGAGTATAACCGTAGCCGTTCCCATAGTGAGTGAAGTCTGTACTGGCAATCACCAGGGTTTTGGGAGTGAGGTACTTTTTGATAATTGCAGCCATGGGTTTGAAGTCCTCTTTTTTCAGGTAACCGAAAAGGATGGGTACGATTTTGTAGCGGTTGTTTTTCAGTTTTCCCTGGATATATTGCAAAAAAGGCAGGTGGGTTTCCAGGGAGTGTTCGTTTTGTAAGAGGTTATTATTTATCCTGAAGAATTTTTCTTTTGCCAGTTGGGCAGTGACCTGGGTATCCACCGGGATGTTTCCCAGGGGGGTGCTGTTGTATTCAAATTCCGAAACCGCTGCACCATAAAATCCTCCCCCATGCGAGACACCCAGCATGATGACCCTCTCCAACCCGGGTATTTTTTCCAATTGCTTGTAGGCACGTGCTGCGCATTGCCCGGAATATGTCAGACCGGCATGGGGCCCGATCAAACCCACAATTTTCCCGGGAATGGATTTACTCTTGGCGTTATTAAAAAATGTGTCCAGCATTTGGCTCAATTCGTCCGGGGAGCGAGGATACCACGCGATACCGGTTAAATGACGCCTGACCTTTTTTTCTTTGGGAAATATAAAGGGAATCACCAGAAGCAATGCCATAAGAAAAATCACACTTCTTTTATAAAATGTCATTTTTCCTCCTTTGTCCATAGGTTTATACTAAACAAATCCCCCGCTAATGTCAAGAAAAAAAATTAGGAAGACGCTAAGAACGCGAAGAGAAGAAGAGAAAAAAAGATGAAAATTACAATTTCAAATTAGAACAAAAAGACAGGTCTACTTCTTACTTGCTTCTTCTTTATCTTTACCTTCTTCTTCTTTTTCCTGTTTTGGTTGAGGTTGAAGGAGTCCGACTTTTTCCAGTATTTTTGATCGTAAATCTTTATAGAGTTCCGGGGTGTCTTCCAGTAATTTAGTTGCCGCGGTCTTTCCCTGTCCCAGTTTTTCTTCGCCGTAGGAGTACCAAGAACCGGTTTTGTTAACAATGCCGTGAAGGACTCCCAGGTCGATGACATCACCTTCTTTTGAAATTCCCTTTCCGAACAAGAGGTCCACTTCAGTGGCTTTAAAGGGAGGTGATACCTTGTTTTTCACGATTTTAATCCGTGTTCTGCCGCCTACTACATCGGTTCCACTTTTTAATGTTAGTATCTTGCGGACTTCTATCCGCATAGAACTGTAAAACTTTAACGCCTTTCCGCCGGTGGTAGTTTCAGGACTTCCCATAAACATCCCGATTTTTTCTCGCATCTGGTTGAGAAAAATAAAAACCGTTTTGGAGCGGGAGACAATAGCAGTAAGTTTTCTTAATGCCTGGCTCATCAGCCGTGCCTGGAGTCCCATATGGCTGTCCCCCATATCACCTTCTAATTCGGCTTTAGGAACCAACGCAGCTACACTGTCAACAACAATCATATCCACACCCCCGGAGCGGACCAGGATTTCAGCGATCTCAAGAGCCTGTTCACCGTAATCCGGCTGGGCAATATAAAGTTCATCGATATTGACGCCCAAATTTTGAGCGTACGTGGGGTCCAGTGCATGTTCCGCATCGATAAATGCAGCATGACCACCGGCCTTTTGAGCTTCGGCAACAGCTTGAAGCGCAATGGTGGTTTTACCCGAAGCTTCAGGTCCGTAAACCTCAGTAACCCTCCCCCTGGGTAATCCACCTACACCGGTGATGATATCCAATGATAAACATCCGGTGGAAATGACCGGCACTTCAATTTTACTCCCACCTCCCAATTGCATGATCGCGCCTTTGCCAAATTGCTTTTCAATCTGCAATACCGCATTCTTCAGGGCTGAGTCTTTCTGGTTTATCTCACTCATTTTCTCCTCCGTCTTTTCCGGGATTTTTTCGTTTCATTTTTATTTAGCCATATATTCGATTTTCTCGAAGTCTTCATCATCCCTGCGATAGGATTCAATTAGTTCCTTCAGTGAATTCAGCATATTGACGATATCGTTTTCGATTTCGACTCGTCTAAATTTTAGATTTCGGATTTCCTCTTGCAGTTCCCGCTGCCTGTTGATGGCATTGTTAATAATGGCTTCAGCTTTTATTTCAGCTTCTTTGATTACCAATTCCGATTCTCTTTCTGCATTCATCTTGATTTCATGTGAGAATTTCTGCGCAGAGATCAATGTATCTCTTAAAACGTCTTCGCGTTTTTTAAGCTGTAACAGCTTTTCTTTGTTCTTATCCAGTTCATTTTTTAATTTTTCCCGTTCAAGGATTTCATTTTCCAGTACTTCAGCAATTTGAATCAAGAAGTGGTTGACTTCCTCTTTGTCGAATCCCTTGACTCTTATGGAAAATTTCTGACTTAAAATATCCTGGGGTGTTAGTTTCATTTTTTCACTCCCTATGTCTTATCCGCCTATCCCCTCATCATTAATTGGCGTGCATAGTCCCCCAATGTACTGATGATCACAGTATTGATAAGATAGAGGACCATTACGATAATAATCGGTGAAATATCGATGCCGCCGATAATAGTAAAGGGTAAATGGCGATGCACAAACCGGAATACCGGGTCTGTTATGCGCCTCAATAAAATAATGAGATTATTGGTGGGAATGTTTCCCATCCACGAGATGACAGCCCGGATTAAAATAATGACACTATAAACATAAATCGCTACACTGATTACTTGCACCAAAGCATTTAAAAATCTACCCACGATCACTTCGGACGTCTCCCAAATAGGGCCGTACCAATACGAACGATGGTCGCTCCTTCTTCAACTGCCACTTCATAATCATTGGTCATGCCCATAGAAAGGTGCTTAATTTTAAAATTAGGTAGGTTCATGCTGTTAATTTCATCTTTTAATTCTCGAATTCTTCTAAAATAAGGGCGAACTTCCTCAGGATCATTACTGAGGGGAGGTATACTCATTAAACCTGTGATTTTTACCCTGTCCAAAAGGGAAATATAGTTTAACGCTTTTTTTAGCCCGTCAACAGTAAAACCGGACTTATTCTTTTCTTCCCCAATATTAATTTCTATAAAAACTTCAATTTCCTTACTGACCCGTTTATGAATATGTTCCAGGGATTTTACACCATCCACCGATTGAATAAAATCAAAGCTTTTCAATATCCGATTAATTTTGTTTTTTTGAAGTTTACCGATAAAATGCCATTTAATGTCCAAATCTTTTAATTCCGTTTGGTGAACTTCTGCTTCTTGAGTTTTGTTTTCTCCGATTAGCTTTACTCCACACTTATATGCTTCTTTTATTCTTTCTGTCGGTTGGCTTTTGGCAACGCCCATGATCAAAACTTCCGACGGACTCCTACCAACCCTCTGGCAAGCTTTTCGTACTATCTTAGATATTTTGTCATAATTGTCTTTAATACTCATCGTCAACTTCCCTCATATTCATTTTCAAACCGTAAAGCATCCTATATTATATAATATTTTGCAGTAAATTACTAATAATTTAACGAATTTTAGCGATTTTAGGGAGGAAAATGACAGAATCCGACTGATTTTTGGGCATTCAGTGCATAATTTTGACTATTTTTGGGGCAATCACAGAGAGTGCCTGCCCTTTAATGATTTTTTTTACCAGGTCAAATTTGGAATTGCTGAGATTTTATTTGCAAATTTGTCAATTGTCCTGTAATATTTTTCTTTGTAAAATTTGAAAGCGAAGAGGTTTAAAATGTCTGATAAAGGTAAATTCTCCTCTTTTTTAAGTGATGTGGCTGGAATTATTAGCACCCCGGCGACTACCCTGGGAACATTGATGAAAGAAAAAAGATGGGTTCCTGTTTTTCTGTTGTTGGTCATTACAATCGGCATTCTTACATATATCATTCATCCCCTGCAAATGAAACAATTATCCGAACAGGCCCAGGCGACCGGGTATTTCTCCGAAGAAGAGGCCTCATATTTTTTTAGCACCTCCACATTTTCCAGGTTTATGGTTTGTGCTCTTTTAACCCTGGTAAGAACGTTGCGCCTGGTTTTCGGTGCGTTTTTTGTATATCTTTTTTACGGCATAGGTGGAGCTGAGGGGGAGTACTCCAATTATTTCTCTTTGGTGACCAATGCATCGATTATCGATATACTATTTCCCTATTTAATGAATTTTTTTTCCCTTTTATCCGCTGCAAATATTGCTGCTCTATCAAAACCGGCCCTGCTGTTATTTTCACCCGATTCCATGAGCTTAAACTCCTTCATCCTGGCCCGGTTGGATGTTTTTGACATCTGGTATGTGATAGTGATTGCCGCAGGCGTTCATGTCTTTTCAAAAATGAACTTCAGGAAAAGTTTGATTATATCAATCCTCTATTTTCTATTTAAGGCATTCATCGGTGTTGCCTTCGGATTTTTGGTATCCCAGTTCATGCCAAGGGCATGAAAAATCCGAAATTCGAATATCGAAATTCGAAAGCCCCCGGCGGGGGCGGCCTATTAGGAATTCAAAATTCTAATGCTCAAAATTCAAAGCCCACACAAGAGGTGCTTGTTTTGGTCATTTGAATTTTGGTCATTCGGATTTGTTTCGGATTTCGGGTTTCGGATTTCGAATTTTTTGTACTATATTGATAATTCTCTCAATAACTCTTCAAGGTATCCCATGCGGCGGTTATCTCCTTTTTCTTGCCAATCCGCTGCCCATTCCATTAGTTCTTTATGGATTGTTTCAAGGACTTTTTGCCGAGCCTCTCCTTTCAAATAACGGCGGCAGAAGCGAATCCGGTTGCGCTGAAAGTAAAAGGTGGTATAAAGAGGTTTTTTGCGGCAGGTCTGGCCGCCGCCGTGTTTTATCAAGGCATCATAACACCGTGCCAGGGGGNNAATCCACAAAGCAGTTCCCGGCATATAATCTTTTTGCGGGTCCAGGAGCGCTGGCATTCCGTATTCATGGTAGTGGTGAATGGTGCCGGTATCGGCATTGAAATAGGCACCGATGGAGTCGATGGCATCGGGCCGGGAAAGGTAGACAATCAACGGAGCCACCATCCCGGCGTTGGTTTGAACGGCAGTGTGGGCACAGGCTTCTGCTGCGCCAGGTTCCACCAGGGTATCGTTGGTGCAAAACAGCGCCGAAGAGCAGCCGCTGGAAAACACCCATGCCAATGCCCGGTTAAATCCACCGGAGAAACCGCGATTTTCTTCGACTCGTTGATGATGACACAAAGGAAAATCCCGGTTCAACTGTTCAAAAACCTCCGGTTGGGAACCGTTGTCAAAGCAATAGATTTGCTGCGGTGGATAGCCGGCCTCCAGGATGGATTGAATACAGCGCTGCGTCAAACGGATTTTATTGTAATGTAAAACAACAACGGCAATTTCTTGTTTCAATTTAGCGTCTAAATCCAGGCGGCGAAAATCTCTGTGCCCTGCCTTTCGATCTTCTCCCATTTACCTGCCCGGCCGCTCTCTTTCCTCAGGTCAAAGATCAAAAGATAACCAATACGTTCATTCTGCCGCTCAAGATAATCGCATAACTGAGCGATTCCTGTCTGATGATAGGTTTCCCCCCGCCAGATTTTAAGTTCAATGATGTATTTTTTATTTTCATAGGTAATGACGATATCCAGACGCTTTTCCTCAGATATCTGAACCTCCTTGAAATCAAAGCCTATCCCGTTAATGATTGGTCTTATAAACGCCAGGAACAGCAGTCTGCCGTTTCTTTCGAGGAAGTCTTTATCCTTTGCGCTGTACTGCTCTTTCATAAATTCCTGGAATTTTCGTATGGCTTTTTCAATGTTTAATGTGCCGTCTTCCTCGATATAACTGATGCTGACATGATCAAATCTTATCTCCCCGGAGGTTTCCATTTTAGAGGCCATATAATTATAAATGCGCTGCTCATATAGACGGTTATGGATTTTTGCTCGTCCTCTATGCCTGCGCAAAACACCATACATGTCACCCAGGTGAATCACCGGGTTATCCAGGTTATAGGAAAATTCCCTCTCATTCATGATAATCTTAAATACAAGCTCATAAAGCTCCGGGTTGTTCTCCAGGTTTTTTATCAGGCTTTTGAAATTGGTATTATTCTCGGTAAGAGCAATTTGAACCGCGCCAACCAGGTCGTGAGGTTCCCATTTCTTTTTACTTTTGTCCAGCAATAGCTCTTCGTCGATAATTTTGCACAGGTAGCTCACCAGGAATGGATACCCGGAAGTAAAATAAAAAAGTTTTTCAGCAAAAAATGGAATCTCTATTTTGACCTGTCGTTCGTTTACGTATTCCTCCAGCATAGAAGAAATTTCTTCAAGGGAAAGAGCGAGGTCCACTTTAAAGTCCACAGCGATATTCCAGGGACTGTTGTACATCTTTTTTTCTTCCGGGCGAATTTTGGCTTTTAGTGTTTTGACATCGTGCACCCCGGCAAGGATGACGGAGTGAAAGGCGCTCCCTTTTCCCTGGTTTCTCCTGAGATACTTTGCCCGAAGCATGCCCAGGAAATCCAGGAATAATTGATTGTTGCTGGCTTTATCCACCTCATCGATTATCAGGACCACTTTCCGGTCTGAACTGGCAATAATCCGGGTTAGAAATGTATTTAATTGCTTCAAATTGGCAATGGTCTTTTTGTCCTGGATTAAAGCTAACAGTTCTTTTTCCTGCAAAAATTCCAATTGTTCACTCAGTATATCCAGGAAAGTAGAAATAAACCATTCTTGTTTTTTATAAGTGACGGCATCGATCTCCTCGAAGCTAATACTCAATACCAGGTAATGTTTGTTTTTTAGCAGTTTCTGTTCCAGTAAATAGATAATGGTGGTTTTACCGTATTGGCGCGGGCGGTTGATGGTGAAATAATCGCCATTGGCTACCATTGCCATGATCTTGTCCAGCTTTTTGGACATATCTCCCATATAATGCCGCCTGGGAATACAATTGCCGGTTATATTAAATTGCTTTGTCATCCTGCTTCATTTGCTCCGAAAATCAATCCAACTAGATTATAGCAGATTCAGAGTGTTTTGAGAATATTCTTTTGGTTTTCTCTATTATATTCTCTCTTTTCCTTACCTATAATAACTGCCCCCGCCGGGGGATTGGCCGCCGGGGGTAAAAAATAATGGAAAATGGTCTTGAAATAAACGGCAAATGATTATATAATCTCTACCAGGCTGCGCCAGTAGCTCAATGGATAGAGCGTTTGACTACGAATCAAAAGGTTGGGGGTTCGAGTCCCTCCTGGCGCGATTCCCATTTTCCCCGCTTAAAAGGAGAACAATATGCCGGATGATAAAGACCCTTCCATGGAATCGTTTATCTCTGCCAATAAGGAAATCAATGTTGACCAGATTATGAGTGCGATTCAAAAACGCATCCAGGAGAAAAAAGATGCCGGGGTCATCAGACAAATCGAAGTCGATGAAATCGTGGATATGGAATTGCTGCCGCTGCCAGATTTCCTCGAAGTACCCAATGTCTACGAACCCCACCTGTATCCGACTCAACCGGATGCCCCTCCTAAAAAAGAATTTCATCCCCTGGAGATTACCTTCGAAATAGAAGAGGGGCCGGGATTCCGGGGATTTATAAAAAAAATTTTCATCAAGATAAGAAAGGTTATATTTCCTTTAGTACGATTTATGACACGACCGATCTATAACGAATTAAAGCAGTTCAGCGGCGACAGGTATAACGATAATGCTTATAAAACCTTCAAAAACACCGAGGAGATCGAGAATTATAAACAGGTGGTGATGCAAAGTAAAGAGTATATCAAATTGCTGCACAATGCCTTGAACAATTTGATCGTGGAATCATCAAAACTGAAAATTGACCACGAATTGCAAAAAACAAAAATAAAAGTCCTGGAAGATAAAATCGAATTCCTGGAAAATCGAGAACGGGCGATTGAGAAAAAAATCTTCCCCCAACCGGATTCAACTTAATTACAATGAACATTCACCAGTTTTTAACTTCCCATTCTTATGGGGATGCCATTGGCAATGAGGCATTGGAAATCAGGAATTTTTTACGAGACCAGGGCCATCATTCGGAAATATTTGCTCTCTTTTATCATCCCCGGTACGCGGACCAGATCATCAATTACCTGGAGTACGACAGGTATTCTGCCCCGGAAAATATTATTATATTCCATTTTTCTATTGGTTCACCGGTAACAAAAAAATTTCTAAGAGTCCCGGATAAAAAGGTAATCATTTACCACAATATTACGCCCTTTGAGTTCTTTCTTGATTACCACCGGGTGTTGGCCAAGGATTGCTACAAAGGTAGGATTGAATTGAAAAACCTGGCAGACAAGGTGGACCTGGCACTGGGAGATTCGGTGTACAATGAAAGCGAGCTTAAAGAGGCTGGTTTCCCCAATACCGGCGTGCTGCCCCTGGTGATGAATTTTGAGAAATTTGAAAAAGAAACCGTTCCTGTTTTAAAGGAAATTTTTGCTGACGGAAAAACCAATATCCTCTTTGTGGGGCGAATCATTCCCAATAAAATGGTAGAAGATGTCATCAAAACGTTTTATCTCTACCAGGAGTATTTTAATGCCAATTCGCGGTTGTTTATCGTGGGTGAATACAGGGGATTTGAACGGTATTATTCGGCCCTTCAGAACCTGGTCTCCCAACTGGAAATAAAAAATGTTCATTTTACCGGTCATGTCCCGGATGACGAATTGATCTCATACTTTAAATTATCCCACTTGTACTTGCACATGAGTGAGCATGAGGGATTTTGTGCCCCTATCCCCGAGAGTTTTTATTTGGATATCCCGGTGGTGGCTTTCAATGCTGGTGCGGTGCAGGAAACCATGAACAGTGGGGGTGTCCTGGTGAAACAAAAGGATTTTCTCCAGGCAGCTGCATTAATAGATCAGATTCTCACTGATTCCCGGTTGAAAGAGAAGATTCTCCGTTCGCAGCAGGAGGCATTGAAAAAATACCTGAAAAAGAAAACCGGGAAGATATTATTGGAACATTTAAATAGATTATGATTGTTAAAAAAATGTTTCCCTTTTACACAAGGAGTACTGATTGAATGAAGCGTAAGGAAATTGTGTTAACCAAAGAAACTCGGAAAAAAGAGTTTGTAAAGAGAGTAATGGATGCGATTTCGCCGCATTTAACCTTGAAATCTTTCTATAAGGTGGCAATAAAGATAAATCTCTCCGGACCACGTGAGATTTATGCCAATACCAATTATGAAACAGTGGACTCATTGATATTTTATCTTAAAGATCATTTTGGCATTTCGGATATATCTGTGATTGAGGGGTCGGATGGCGCGTACTACTATGGCAAAAGCACATGGGACATCTTCTATAAGTTTAAGTACAAAGAAGTGGAGTTGAAAGGTGCTAAGTTGATCAACCTTGATGAGCTGCCTCATGAGTATAATCTCGAAGTGGCCACTTTTGCCGGTCCCAGGGAGGTCAGTTACACCGGGTATGAAGCTGATTATATGATCAGTGTTGTGCCTCCCAAGACCCATAATATATTTCCTATTTGCGGGTCTATTGTTAATATGCTTGGTTTTGTAACAGCTGAAGAACGGGCATTCCTGTTCGGAGCCCCTATTACGGAGTTAAAAAAACTTAGTGCCTTGAAGAATGAGAAGTTTATTCAATTGCTGGAGAACGGAGGTAAAAATTTTGCCAGGCTTTTAAAAGAGATTACTCCCTCGTTGACAATAATTGATGGGCTCTATGGGATGGAGGGCAAAGGACCTATAAGGGGAAGTCCTGTGTTTCATGGATTTGCCGTGGCTTCTGAGGATGTGGTGTTGGCTGATTCCCTTACCACCTATATTATGGGTTTTGAGGTGGACCAGGTTCCTTACATTACGTTTGCTTATAGGATGGGGGTAGGCAATAACCGCTGGCATAAAATCATCGGTGTGGACCCATCCCAGGTGAAGTTCCCTTATCGTCCCCATCCGCTGTTTCCAAAACAGAAATTGTGGCACGAATACTACAGACAAAGGACGGACAAGTTCAGTTACGGAAATGCCAGCCGGGGGCATCGTTACTCTAAAAAAGAAAAATTCAGGAAAGGGAAAAGATGAAATGAAAGAACAATTAAGCAAACATATAAAATTATTAAAAGATGGGAAATTATCGGAAAAAGAGTTTTTAGCGTTTTTGGAGAATTTTCCTTATAGAGATATGGGAGATATTAAACTGGACTTTCACCGGAAAATCCGGAGGGGATTGCCTGAGGCCATATACGGCAGTGGAAAGAGTATGGAACAATTGGAAAAGATAATCAACCGGTTCAGCGAAATTGGTGAAGATATATTGATTACCCGTGTGGATGCTGATAAATTTGGGAAACTGTCTGCGTGCTGTCCGGGTTCCCGGTTGGTGTATCATGAAAAAGCCCGCATTGTTACGTTTGCCAGGAAACCGGAAGTGAAATTTAAAGGAGCGGTTTTGGTGATTTCTGCTGGTTCTTCGGATGAAGGGGTGGCGGAAGAAGCTTATGTATCGGCGCTGTACCTGGGGAATAAAGTGGACAAAGCTTATGATGTGGGAGTGGCTTGTTTGTCCAGGATTCTTGATTTGAAGGGCTGTTTTAGTGATTACAGTGTGATAATTGTGGTGGCGGGAATGGAAGGGGCGCTTCCCTCTGTGGTGGCTGGTTTAACGTCGACGCCGGTAATTGCGGTTCCCACCTCTGTCGGTTACGGTGCCAATTTTGGCGGGGTATCTGCTCTTTTATCTATGTTAAATACCTGTTCCGGGGGCGTTAGTGTGGTGAATATCGATAATGGTTTTGGTGCGGCTTACCAGGCTTCCCTGATCAACCAAAAAATTTCCCTGTTGATTGATACTCAGTCATGACGGCGTGCGTCGTCACCCGGAGACAATGAAAAAGGGGAAACCACAGATTACACAGATTACGCAGATTTTTTATATTTTTTTTATAATCTGTGTAATCTGTGTAATCTGTGGTTTTTTTCATGGTAGGGGAAGACATTAATCAAGTAAATCTCTCATAATATTGTGAATGGTTTGGTGCAAGCGGTGGATACTCCTGTGATTGATAATATGATAGTCGGCAGCAGCAATGGGGCCGGCCTTTTCGATATTCTTTATTTCAAAAAAATCTCTTTCATCTACTTGTTCCGGGGTAAGGGGTCTGATTTTGCGTTTGCCCAGTCTTTGATATCTGAGTTTTTTGGGTGAATGGATAGCCAGGAGAAATAATTGTTTGGGAAATTTTTCTTTCAGGTAGATGTATTCGGAAAAACTGTATAAACCGTCGATGATGACGTCAGACCCCTCTGATAAATAGGAATCTATGGTATTGAAGGCTTTTTTAGCCATCACATCAAGTCCGTATTGTTTGCGTAAATCTTCTCTTACTAATTTTTCGTTGGTGCTGTTGATTTCCAGGTTTCGTTTTTTCACTTCTTCCAGTACAAAGCCGCCGAAATAGATGGACTTAAATTTATAGTTTTTCTCGATATACCTGGTTACAACGGATTTCCCTGTCCCGCACAGTCCCACGACTGCCAGGATAACATTGCCGCTGCCCATTGTTTACGCCTCGCTCACCTTACTCGCTCAACTCTTGCGCTGTCACGATACCGTGATTGCCGTATTTGCCTTTGAGTTTTTGGTCTACGATATCGGGAACCATGGACCTGATTTCACCTCCCAAAAGGTATACCTCTTTCACCAGTCTTGAGCTTACAAAGGAGTAGCTCACCGAAGGAACAAGGAAAATAGTTTCTATTTCTTGATTAATCTGGCGGTTCATCAGGGCCATCTGGAATTCGATTTCAAAATCCGATATCGCTCTTAACCCTCTTACCACAGTTTTTACGTTTCTTTTTTTCAGGTAATTTACCAGTAGTCCTTCAAAATAGTCAATTTCTATCCTTTTGTTTTTTCCAAAGGTTTCTTTCATTATTTCTAATCGTTCTTCTAAAGTGAACAGGTAGGTTTTGGCGGGGTTTTTTAAAGCGGCAACAATAATTTTGTCAAAAATTTTCAGACCCCGTTGGATGATATCGATGTGCCCGTTGGTTAACGGGTCGTAAGAACCCGGGTAAACTGCGATTCTGTCATTCATTTTTAACCTCGCTTGTAATGGTTATTCTTCTTTGATGCTTAAAAGCTCTATCTCAACTTCTTATCTTCTCAACTTCTTGATTTAACTATTTACCGGCCGTATTTGTACTTATCTTCAATAATATCGTTATCCTGCCATTCTTTTACCCAATCTTCCACGGAAAAAACCATATACTTTTTTTCTTCTTCTTTGACAGAGGTAATCACCCGGTTTAATCCGCAGTTGATGATCATTTTTTTGCAGATAAAGCAGGGAAAGGCATCGATAGGTTTGTTTGTTTGGCGTGATTCGCCGTAGATGAATATATTGCCGCCCAGCAAGCTGACACCGGCCCGGGCTGCGTTAATGATAGCGTTTTGTTCCGCATGAACTGAGCGGCACAATTCGTACTGGGTTCCCGAAGGGATTCCCAATTTTTTCCTCAGGCAGAATCCATGTTCCATTGAGCTTTTGGTATGGCGGGGAGCGCCCGCATAACCGGCGGAAATGATCTGCTCTTCTTTGACAATAATGGCTCCCATCATCATTTTTAGACACGTAGAACGGCTGGAAACCACTTTGGCGATATTCAGATAATATTGATCTTTTTCAGGTCTTTCTATCATCTCTAATATTACAACTTTCTTTGGATAAATGCAAGGGTGTTTGTTTTTTTCGTTTGTCCCTTTTTCCCATATTATCTTTAAAAGCAAAGACTATTACAGCTTTGTAGAGCACGATGAGATTTGATGAAGTAGGTGAGTGAGTTGAGTAGGGTGAGTAAGCCTGGCTAGAATAAATTGAATGATTGGATTATATCGGCAAACTTCTTATTTTTTGAGGCATATTCTTTTAAAACAGCAATCAGTTGATCATAATTTTCACGGTTATTTTTTATTCCTTTGTCCAATTCCGAAACTTTTGTCTCAAAGGGCCGGATCATGGTTCTCCTGTCCCATAAGGCAAAGCCGATGGTTACCCCGGTCATTGCACCGAAAATCGCAGCCAGTATCCACACGAAAGACATAAATTGCTCGAAACGGTTATTCATGTCCTGGCGCAGTTCAGCAAACCGCTTGTCCACCTGGTCAAACCGTTTGTCTACCTGTTCAAACCGTTTGTCTATCTGGGTGAGTGCGGCTTTTAATTCGATTAAAATTTTGCGGTCTTCCTGGGTAAAGGTTGTCTGCCCCCGCGCAGTGGCAGGAAAAATCAACTGGAACCATAATATCATCAAAACAGGTATCACCTTCGCTGTCACTTTTGTCATGCTGTAATAATAACCAAAATACTATTTTTTGTCAACTATCCCCTTTTTCTTCTTCTTCGCTAAAGACGTCCCTGAAGATTTTCGCCGTACCTACACCGAAAAAAGTAGCTGATTGGGTATAATTGTTATGGGCAAACTGAACAAGACGCCCGGCAAGATATTGCAGCGAACTGTCGATTCTCGCCGAATCTCCATATTCATCGGTTACAAAACCCCCAAGATTGCTTTGTCCAATTTCAACCTGGGCCTCCAGGATTTGCCTGAGGTTGGCCACCTGGCTTAATGGACCGGAAATGATAAATCCTACCTGTTTTCCCTTCAGCGGTGTCTCATCACCAGTGAAAAAGCTTCTGTCAATGTATACCTTCCATCTTGAAGATATGTATCTGTCTTTAATCGTTCCTGCATAAACAAGTATGTCCGCGGAACCGGGGAAGCCCACAAAATGCCGTCTGAAGACCGGATACTCTCAAGAATCTCCTGGAAAACCTGCACATCTTTTTCAATCGTTTTGATTCTCGCAGCGATGTTAAAGATTTTCAGTTCATGTTGTGGGAACTCTTTGCCGATGTAGTGGACAAATTGCATTGTAATACTTTTATCCCCTTTAGGACTTCCATTCAAAACTGTGAGTTTCATGGTGATAACTCCTTGTATTTGCTATGTTGCTCAATGGCGGCTTCGCCGCCCAACTATGTTTATAATGGGATATATTAGTGGAAACAAAAGAGAATGTCAACAAAGAAATTTGAAAAAAACCACAGATTACACAGATTTACACAGATTATAAAAAAAATATAAAAAAATCTGCGTAATCTGGGTAATCTGTGGTTTCCCCTTATTTTTCTTCTTTTCTTCGCGTGCCTTCGCGTGTCTTCGCGGCTAAAAAAAAATAACCTCTTCGTGTGCCTTTGTGGCTATTTTTTGCCGGAAAACAAAACCTTTTGTCCGACTATTACGTATTAAACATTCCAGGAGAATTGACAATGAAACGATGGCGAAAGAGATTAAAACAACAATTACATTGTCGGGTCGTAGAATGTGTGCTAAACGTATCCCCCAACGATTACTGGAAAGTAAATTCCGAATGGGTGGCACAGCAACTGGAGGTCACCCCCGAACACCTCTCCCGTACGTTTCTTAAGGAAACCTGTTATTACCTCCAGTCTTTCCTGGAAGGACAAAAAATATATTGGAGTATCAATTTATTAAGGAAGAACAGGGATTTACAGGTGAGGGAATTAGCCGAAATCATCGGTTATAACAATGTAAACCATTTTATCTTGTTGTTCAAGAAATATATGGGGTTAACCCCCGGCAGGTTCCGCAAGGTTGTGTTAAATTCTCAAATTAAAAGGAAAAAATTAAACAAACGTCAAAAAAAAGGCAAAAAAAATATACAAAATATTGATATAAATTAAATTTTAACAAAACTCGAAATTCCTATTATAAAATGATTTCGGGAAGTACCAAAAATTTTCAACCAGTAAAATAACGAAAACACCCATTTGACATCTACTTTTTTTCGATTTAAAATCCACCCTTGTATTTGTTCAAGTAAGTAAGATAAGGAATGTGAAAAAAATGAACAAATTACATTTTAATAAGAAGGTGCGAACAAAAATAAAGGCAAGCCGGGCTTTCACAGCTCCTAAAGGGCGTGAAACAAAGATATCCCGGGAAGATGGCGGCTCCCCGGCTGCCGGAAAACCTTATGAGGCTCTCAGATATCATTATGCATCCCCTGGAAATGACTCTGCGGCGTCTAGAAATCGTTCTGCAAACCCTAGAAATGACTCTGCAGCGTCTAGAAATCGTTCTACAGCCCCTAGAAATCATTCTGCAGCGTCTAGAAATCGTCCTGCAGCCCCTAGAAATGGCTCTGCAGCGTCTAGAAATCGTCCTGCAACATCTAGAAATGGCTCTGCAACGTCTAGAAATCGTTCTGCAGCATTCAGGACCCCTTTTTTAATACTCTGCAAAAACAAGAAGTCAAAAAATAAAAAATAAAGAAAGAAGGAGAAAAAAAATGACTGATCAAAATCAAACGATTGAAGATCAAAATCAAACGGTTGAAGACCCCAATCAACCCACTGAGGAAACAGGGGAAAAAGATAAGAGTTATTATGAGACCATGGAATCGCGGTTGAAGACCAACCGGGTAGCCATCGATCTTTCGATAGAGGATACCACTCTTCATGCTCCCCTGGCCGTTTACGGTTATGACCAGCCCCGCATCCTGGTGGGTGACGGCAAGGTCACCCTGGCTGATAAGACCTACCATGACCAGATAAGGGCTTACGAGGATCAAATTAACGCCACCACGGCCTTTAACGAGGCGTGGCAAGAAGCCGACGCCTTTTACATGCGCATGAGGAAAGTGGCGAAGGTGGCGTTCAAGGATGACAATAAAATCCAGGAGCAGCTTCACCTGTCTGACCCCCACGCCAGGTCATTTGAAAAATGGCTTCCTGAAACCATCCATTTTTACGAAAATGCCCTGAACTCCCCCAAAATCATCGAAGGTTTTGCCTCTTTCAATATCACGGCTGAAACCCTTCAACAGGGACTGGATTTAGTGGGAAACACCAGGGAAAAGGATAAAATCCAGGAAAAGCTGAAAGCTGAGGCGCAAAAAGCAACCAAGATTCGTGATGCGGCGTTTGATGATATGGATAATTGGATGGCGGATTTTTTCAATATCGCGCACATCGCCTTTGCTGATGATTCCCAGCAGTTGGAGAAATTCGGTATCGTGGTGCCGTAAAAAAGGGTAAAAATCAACGGGACCGCGTCTTGGGTCTCCATATGTTAACAGGCTGTCTGAGAATTCATATATATCCTTTTCTGTGGGTGAACACGAAATCCTGGCCGAACCCCTACAAAGGCCGATCAGCACTGCATTAGGTAGGGGCGAATCTTGTATTCGCCCTTCTTTCCAGGAAATATAGTTCTCGGGCACCCTGTTGAGACTCGGCCTCCCGGCTCACAAAACCCCTGCGGGCAGGGTGAATGTAAAACACGACCCTTTGCCGGGCTCGCTGGATACCTCGATGGAACCATTATTCTTTTCCAAAAACTCCTTGCATAAAATCAATCCCAGGCCAGTGCCTCTTTCTTTGGCTGTTCCCGGGATGTTTTGTTTTACATCGATGCGAAAAAGCCCGTCAACGTATTGCGCATCCATTCCTATACCGTTATCGGTAACGGTAACTTCTACCCGGTTATCTTTTGCCGATATGGCAGCGTTCACTATTACTTCGCCCCCGGGAGGCGTAAATTTCACCCCATTGGAGATAAGATTTCGCAGCACGGTTCGGATCATGTTTTTGTCCCCAAAAGCAAAGGTACCGGGCGCTATTTGAGTAGATATTCGAATATTCTTCTTCTGAGCATTTCCCTCTAACAGATTGATACTTTCTGCTGCCAGTGCAGGGATGTCTATTTTTTCAGGCTTGATCTCAAGACTTCTGGTTTGCGACCGCGCCCATTGCAGGAGATTTTCCAGTAGGGCCGATATTAGATGCGAGTTGTTGTAAAATCGATGGATATAGTTTTTTCTTTTGCTTTCATCTAAGTTGTCGTAATTGTTATGCAGCGAATCGGCAGCTAATAATAAAAACTGCAGCGGGTCTTTCAAATCATGAGCAATAATAGAAAAAAATTTATCTTTGGTGGCATTTAATTCTTTCAACGCTTCACGGGAAAATTTCAATTCCAGGTGGGTTCTTACCCTGGCCAATAACTCCGTGCCTTTAAAGGGTTTGGTAACATAATCCACTGCCCCCAGTTCAAAGCCTTTGACAATATCAGCGGTTTCTGCTTTTGCCGTCAGGAATATAACGGGTATTTCCTTTGTTTCGGGGTCTTTTTGCAAATGCTGGCATACCTCGAATCCATCCATTTCCGGCATCATGATATCCAGCAGGATCAAATCCGGTACAACATTGGGAACCATTTCCAGTGCCTGCCGGCCATTACCGGCCATTGCCAACCGGTAGCCTTCTTTCCTCAAAATATTACACACCACTTCCAGGTTCTGGGGTATATCCTCTGCGATTAAGATCAACGGCTTTTTTTGTTTTTCCTTGCTTTTGTTTATATCATTCATTTTATTTTCCTTAATTTTCAACAAGCGTTTTAATCTCCTTTATTAACCCGGGGAAATGTTCCAGGGTTTTGGGAATCTTTTGCATGTCAAAACTGCGGACATCTTTAGACAAGCGGTCTCCCCAATTTTCAAGCATGTTTAACCCGTATTGGTTTCCCAGTTCTTTGATTTCCCTGGAAAAATCTTCGATTTCATCCAGCACAAATGTTTTGCTTATTTTTTCCCACCGGGGGATAAAATTATTTTGCAGGATATTGATTAATTCTGGTAGTTTTGCCTTGAGTTCCGGGGAAAAAGAATCCGGTGAGGAGATATCTTCCTTTTTGGTTTCGATTTTGTGTATATTTTCAGGTGCTGTGTTGGAGTAAGGGAGGAAGCGCATCAACTGGCCCATCAGGTCCAGTTTGCTCAGGGGTTTGCTGATGAAACCGTCACCGCCGGCTTGTTTTACTTGCAAATACTGTTCTTCCATACCATAGGCGGTTATAAAGATGACGGGGATGGATTTTAGTTGATCATCGGCTTTTAACAGCCGCGTGGCTTCACAGCCGTCCATTACCGGCATTTTTATATCCATGAGCACCAGGTCCGGGTGGTGGTGTTTTGCCATCTCCACTGCCTGTTGGCCGTTTTCCGCTTCAAGGATATCCACATCTTGGCGAACCAGGAATCGTTGCAGTAACTGGCGATTCATTTTTTTATCGTCCACCACTAAAATGGTGGCCTTGCCCAGGCGGATGGCATCCGCATCCAGGGTTATCCGGGGTGCGGCTTCCTTTAATATACGTGAAACAGCGACATTTTTTAAGGTGACACGGAAGGTGCTGCCTTTTTCCACTTCACTTCGGACCGAGATTTCACCCCCCATCATCTCGGTCAATCGCCGGGTGATGGTCAGGCCCAACCCGGTACCGCCATGTTTCTCGCTGCGCTGTCTATCGGATTCAAAGGCCTTAAAAATTGAGTCCAGTTGGTCTTCCGGTATACCGGTTCCACTGTCCTCTACTGAAAAAATAATGTCTACATGGTCCACCTTGTCAATGGGCGCCGCGGATTCGTTTCCGCTTCCTTTGTCTACCTTGTGTACCGCCAGTTTAATAAAACCGGCATCGGTAAATTTTACGGCATTTCCTACCAGGTTAAAAAGAATCTGGCGCAGGCGCAAACTGTCCAATAACAGGGCTTCGGGTAAGTCCTCTGCCACTTCCAATTGAAAATCCAATGCTTTTTCTTTTACCTGGTTAAAGAAAATGTGTTGAATATCATTTAAGATAGAACGTGGATTAACCGGTTCATACTGCAATTTCATTTTCCCGGCTTCTATCCTGGAGAGGTCCAGGATATCGTTGATCAAATCTATCAGGGCTTTGCCGCTGGCAGAGATGGCTTTCAAATAATTTTTTTGCTGTTCATCGGTTATATCAGTTTCCAGGATTTCGGAAAACCCCAGGATGGCATTCATGGGTGTACGGATTTCATGGCTCATGTTGGCCAGGAATTCGCTTTTGGCGCGGTTGGCTTTTTCCGCTGTTTCTTTGGCTTTTTTTAATTCTTCATTGGCCTGTACCAGTTGGGATGTGCGTTCTTTAACTTTGATTTCCAATTGTTCCATGGTTCTGGCTTTGGCGGCGGCAGAGACGGCATGTTCCCTGAGCAGGCGCAGTTTTTGAACATCGGATTGGTCAAAGGCGAGGCGGTCTGTCATATTTTCCAGGACCAGGAACCCTTCGGTTCTGTCTTCGATAATGACGGTCATCACCAGCATGGATTTGGGAGTAGGCAGTGCTTTGAGTTTCTCACTGCCGGGAATATTTTCAAGTTTCCGCACAATATAAACGCCTTCTTCCAATTGGTCGGTTCCCTCCGTATACCGGCTCAGGGCTTCCTCGTAGGTGAGCGACGTGTTTTTTATTACGGTGGGGTCAAATCCTTTGTAAACCACGGGTTTGAAGACTCCCGCCTGCCTGTCGTGGATGAGAAATGTGCATTTGTCCGCCTGGGGAAAAAGCGCCATTGTCTTCTCCAGCATGGAGTGCAGCAGTTTCTCAAACCCGGTTTCCCGGTTGATGTCCTTGATAATCCGCTCAATGGTCTCCAGGTCTTCTTTTCGCTCTCTCAGGTCTTTTGTTTGCTCTTCCACCCGGGTGTGGAGTTCCTCGGCGCGTTTTTTCAACTGCCGTACCCGGATTCGGTAACCTACAAATCCCGTCAACACCAAAGCCAGGGCACAAAGGAGGTAAAACCAGGGAGTCTGGTAAAAATAGGGTTTTAGATAAAAGGAAACAGGATCTTTGGCCTCATTCCATACGTCGTCGTTGTTGCAGGCTTTCACCCGGAAGGTATAATTGCCGGGAGGCAGACTGGTATACTGGGCGATTCTCTCTTTCCTCTTTTCGCTCCAGTCTTTTTCGAACCCTTCCAGTTGGTATTGGTATTGAACCTTTTCCGGGTACAGGAAACTCAAACCGATAAAGTGAAATTCAAACCGTTTTTTACCTGGAAAGGAAATCTGCTTCATATCATCTTCGCAGAGAGGAGGCTTATATGTTTTGTCGTCCACGATGATTTTCTCGATCTTCACCGGCGGCGGAAGTTCGTTTTTTTTGATATGATTGGGATCGATCATCACCACCCCTTTCATGGTGGGAAACCAGAGTTTTCCATCACCGCTTTTACATCCGGGTGGTTGACTGACGCCATTACATTCCCTGCTCTTCATGCCATCTTTCTCATTGTAAGATACGCACTGAACTTCTTTTATTTTCCCCTGGCAAAAATTGTTAAGTTCCTCTTTACTCACCCGGAAAATTCCTTTATTACAGCTCATCCAGAAGTTCTTATCGTCATCTTCAAGTATCATATGCACCTTGTCATCGAAGAGGCCATCTTTGCTGGTAATGGGTATGAATTCTTCCTTTTTGGTATCCAGGCGGTTCAGGCCGCCGCCGTGGGTTCCGATCCACAAGTATCCCTCTCGATCTTCTTGATCTTCTTCATATTCATAGATGGCCCTGACAAAGTCATTTGACAGGCCATTTTTAGTTGTATATACAGTGAATTTGCCATCTTTAAATCGATTCAGACCGCCGCCCCTGGTTCCCATCCACAAGTCCCCCTCTCGATCTTGATGAATCACTCTTACATAGTTATTGGAAAGACCATCTTTGCTGGTATACGTGGTGAAATCCCCATTTTTTGGATTCAGGCGGTTCAGCCCATCTCCTGTTCCGATCCATAAGATTCCTTCCCGATCTTCGCAAATGGATAAGACCACGTCATGGGATAAGCCTTCTTTGCTGGTATATGTGGTGAATTTGCCATTCTTCAGGCGGTTCAGGCCGCCGCCGTAGGTTCCAATCCACATATTACCCTCTCGGTCTTCACAGATGGACCATACCCGGTTACTTGACAACCCCTCCCGGGTTGTATAGGTGGTGAATTTACCATTTTTCATCCGGTTCAGGCCACCGCCGTCGGTTGCAATCCACAAGTTACCTTCCCGGTCTTCATAGATGGACCAGACACGGTCACTGGACAATTTTTCCCGGGTGGTATAGGTGGTGAATTTGCCATCTTTCAGACGGTTGAGGCCATCGTTTGTCCCGATCCACAGGCTGTCCTCCGGATCTTCATAAATGGATAATACAGAGTCGTTGGATAATCCCTCTTTGCTGGTATATATGTTGAATTTTTCATCCTTCAGACGGGCCAGACCCATGTTAGTCCCGATCCACAGGTTCCCATGTCGATCTTCGTAGATGCTTATTACCATGCAGTTAGACAGACTATCGTCGGCGGCATATGGGATGAATTTTCCCTCCCTCAGGCGGCCCAGGCCCCTGTTGGTTCCGATCCACAGGTTCCCCTGCCGGTCTTGGTAAATGGACAATATCGCATTATTGGAGAATTTTAGTCCTGCCGGGATTGGTGAGCGTTCCCCATTTTTTATCCAATACAGACCCTTTTCCGTTCCCATCCACAGGTTACCTTCCTGGTCTTCATATATGGCATTTACAGTGTTGGCGGCCAAACCATGGTGGGTGGTAGAGGTGATGAATTTACCATTTTTCATCCTGTTCAAACCCCTGTCGGTTCCGATCCACAGATTCCCCTCTGGATCTTCATATATGGCATTTACATTATCATCAGCCAACCCCTGCTTATTCCCCTCTTCTTTTTTGTAGGTAATAAATTTGCCATCCTCTATATTCATACAGGTTAGACCGCCGCCGTGGGTGCCGATCCAGAGATTGCCCTCCCGGTCCTCACAAAGCACAGTGATATGATTATTTCTTATTTGTTCCACGTTGGTTTTATCGTAAGTGGTTAAAGCAACGCCGTCAAAGCGAACCAGGCCTTCCTCGGTACCCAGCCAGAGGTAACCGTCCCGGGTCCGGATAATGCTGGTAACCGAGCTCTGGGGCAGGCCGTTTTCGACTCCCCAGACATCGTGAACATATTGGGTTATTTTCTTTTCCGGGTCCAGGGAAAATCCCAATGATGACAGGGAAAGGAAGGAGAAAATAAGAAAGATTAAAGATATACACCCTGCCCGTGACGCTATGCGCTGCCCCCTGCCCCCTGCGCTTTTCTTCATTCTTTGCCTACGGAAAGAACGGTAAGCTCTTTTATTAACCCCGGGAAAGAAGCCAGGGTTTCCTGTATTTTTGCCAGGTCAAAGGCCTGTAAATCATTATTCAACCTATTGACCCATTGGGAAAGTATCACTGAATGATACCTTTGAGCCAGTTCTTTCATTTCTTCTACAAAATCTTCAATCTCATCGAGAATCAATGCCTTGCTTAACATTTCCCTTCGTTTAGTTATGTCATCACTCTGAAGGATATTCAGCAACTCAGGGAGTTTGGCCCGGTTTTCCGGTTCTTTTCCCTCCATTTCTGTGGGTTCGGTGGATTCAGGGGCGGTATAGGGAAGAAAATGCATTAATTCAATGATCAAATCGCTTTTGCTCACCGGTTTGTTCAGGAAGGCATCACAACCTGCTTTTTCTATTTTTGCCCGCTCTTCTTTCAAGGCAGAGGCGGTAATAATGATAACCGGGATTTTTTTTAGTTCTTCATCGGCTTTGAGTATCCTGCAGGCTTCACATCCGTCCACAACCGGCATCTTCATGTCCAACAGCACCAGGTGGGGGCGGTATTGTTTAGCCAGGTCCACCGCCTCCTTCCCGTTTTCCGCTTCGAGGAAATCAATGGGAGAATGAGCAAAATATTCTATTAATAACTGACGGTTCAACTCATTGTCGTCCGCCACCAGGATGGATGCTTTTTCAAAGCGGATATGTTCCACATCCAGTTTGATGTCCATTTCCGGTTCCACTACCACTCTGGATACGGCCACATTCTCCAGGTTGACCTGGAACGTACTTCCTTTTCCTATTTCACTTTGAACCGATATTACACCGCCCATCATTTCCACCAGGCGCCGGGTAATGGTCAGTCCCAGTCCGGTGCCCCCAAACTTTTTAGCGTGCTGTCCCGGCTGCTGGGTAAAGGCGTCGAAAATGCTTTGCAGTTGATCTCCGGGAATGCCCTGGCCGGTATCTTGAACGGAAAAAACAACATTGACACAGGAGCCGGTTTTATCAGGTCCGGGAATTTTTGCAGGAGGTCCAGGAGCGACTTTTTGTGCTGCCAGTTTGATAAACCCGCTGTCGGTAAACTTGACTGCATTGCCTACCAGGTTAAAGAGAATCTGCCGCAAGCGCAGGCTGTCCAGTAATAAAGCTTCGGGTAAGGCCGGGTCTGCTTGCAATTGGAAATCCAGTGCTTTTTCACGGACTTTATGGGAAAATATGTGTTTGATTTCATTTAAAATGGAACGTGGGTTGACGGGTTCATAGTGCAATTCCATTTTGCCGGCTTCTATCCTGGAGAGGTCGAGGATATCGTTGATCAAATCCAGCAGGGTTTTTCCGCTGGATGAGATGGCTTCTAAATGCTTTTTTTGCTGCTCACCGGTTATTTCTTTTTCCAGTATTTCGCTGAACCCCAGGATGGCATTCATGGGTGTACGGATTTCATGGCTCATGTTGGCCAGGAATTCGCTTTTGGCCTTGTTTGCCGATTCTGCGGCTTCCCGTTCCCGCATGAGGATTTCAGTGGTGTTCTTTAAATCCTCCAGGAGGGTTTCCAACTCGATATTGGCTTTTTGCAGCTGATCGGTCCTTTCCTCCACCATATATTCCAGCGCCTGTTCTCGTTTTCTTAACTGCCGGAAACGGATGCGGTAGACTGTAAATCCCATCAATACAACAGCCAGGCCGCATAGAAGGTAAAACCAAAAGGTCTGGGAAAAATAAGGTTTTAGGTAAAAGGAGACAGAAGCCCCTTTTTCATTCCATACCCCGTCATTGTTGCAGGCTTTCACCCGGAAGGTATAATTCCCGGGTGGGATTTTGGTGTAATAGGCGGTTCTCCGTGTGTCCACATCTCGCCACTCGTTGTCAAACCCTTGTAGTTTGTATTTGAATCGTACCTTTTTAGGAGCCGGGAAACTCAGGCCTGTATAGTGAATTTCAAGTTGCTCAATACCTGGTGATAAAACCAGTGGATTCCCATTGATAGCAAATGGGGGTTGAAATTCTTTATTGTCGTCTACTTTGATTTTCTCGATTTTCACCGGAGGTGGAAGGTTGTTTCTTATAAGATGGCTGGGATCGATCATCACCACCCCTTTCATGGTGGGAAACCAGAGTTTTCCATCCCGGGTTTTGCACCCGGGAGGATACCCGTATCCATTGCATTCCCGGCTCTTCATACCATCATTCTCATCATATGAAATGCATTCAACCTTATCTCTTTTCCCGTCGCAGAAATCGTTGAGATCATTTTTACTCACCTGGAAAATACCTTTATTGCAGCTCATCCAGAAGTTATCCCGGTTATATTCAAGTATCCAATGTACCGTGTCGTCAAAGAGACCCTCCTTTATGGTAACTCTTGTGAATTTCCCGTCTTTGAGGCGATTCAGTCCGCCGCCATACGTTCCGATCCACATACTTCCATCCTGATCTTCATAGATGGAATTTACCATTTCATCAAACAAACCCTCTTTTGTGCCATAAGTATTAAATTTCCCATCTTTCTGACCCAGTCGGTTCAATCCGCGGTTCGTGCCAATCCACAGGTTCCCTTGTTTATCTGCATATAAGATTCTAATAACGTTATTGGAGAGGCCGTTTTCGGTGGTATATACAGTAAAAGTAAAGGTTAATTTTCCCTCTTTCTCATGGCGGTCCAGGCGGTTCAGTCCATTTCGGGTTCCGATCCATACGTTTTCTTGCTTATCTACATATAATATCCTTATGATGTTATCGGACAGACCCTCTTTGGTGGTATATGTGTCGAGTTTTCCATCTTTCCAGCGGTGCAGCCCATCCCCCTCCGTTCCAATCCACAAGCTCCCCTCCTGGTCTTTACAAGTGGACAGTACGGTTTTATTGAACAAGCCTTCCCCGGTTGGATATCCAGTAATATTGAATTTTCCATCCTTTTTATATATCAGACGGTTCAGCCAGCCTCGTGTTCCGATCCACAGGTTTCCCTCGCCCTCTTCATAGATGGACCAGACAACATCATGGGATAAACCCTGCTTTGTTGTATATACGGTGAATTTGCCATCACCCAGGCGGTTCAATCCCCCGGTTTGGGTACCAATCCACAGGCTCCCTTCTCGATCTTCATATAGGGAGAATATGGTGTTATCCGACAGCCCTTGCTCGGTTGTATATGCATGTATCGTATAGTTTTCATCTTCCAGTTCCTGGTCATGGAGATGCAAACGCTTCACCCCACCACCTCCTGTTCCGATCCACAAGTTTCCATCTCGATCTTCACAGAAGGTACGTATATGATCATTAGACAGCCCCTTTTTAATAACATATGTATTGATTTTTCCCTCTTTAAAATTTAGGAGGTTCAAACCGCGGTTGGTTCCCACCCACAGGTTTCCCTTGCGGTCTTCATAGATGGACCATATCATGTCATTGGATAAACCTTCTTTAGTTGTATACGTGGTGAATTTACCAGCATTCAGGCGGTTCAGACCGCGGTTGGTTCCTACCCACAGGTTTCCCTTCCTGTCTTCATAAACGGACCATACAACATTATCTGATAAACCATGTTTGCTGGTATAGGCGATGAATTTAGTTGAACCAGCTTTCAGGAGGTTCAGTCCACCACCGTCTGTTCCGATCCACAGGTTTCCTTCTTGATCTTCATAGATGACATTTACAATATCATTAGACATACCATCGCGGGTGGTATAAGAGCTGAATTTCCCATCCTTTAGACAGATCAAACCGCCATTGGTACCAATCCAGAGATTGTATTTCCGGTCCTCATAAAGTACCGAAATATGATTATTTAATAGTTGTTCCACGTTACCCTTGTCGAAAACCTTAAAATTAATCCCGTCAAATCTGACCAAACCTTCAAACGTTCCCAGCCACAGGTAACCGTCCCGGGTTTGGAGAACGGCTTGAACTGAGGTTTGCGGCAGGCCATCTTCAAGCCCCCAGACATCGTGAACATATTGGGTTATTTCCTTTTTGGGGTCCAATGAAAAAACAGTGGGTGACATTGCTATAAAGCCGATAAAAAAAACGAGTAAAAATAAAAGAGTTCTTATGATCATTTTTTATTCCCTCAGTTCAACTTACTCCATCTCCTTCATCAACCATTACGCGTCTCTTTTCCTTTCAGCGATAAACTGTAAATGTAAAATCCTTCACGAATTTCTTACAACAGGAATAGTTATAATACCTGAAAAAGTAAAGAAAGTCAAATCACCAAAATCCACCGGCTTAAATTTGTTAACTGGTGGATTTACCGGCCTTCCACTCTTTGAAGATTAACATTGATGGTTCTTAATTGCTGCAAAACTTCCGTAATGGGGGGCCGTGATTCTATTTCTTTTTCCAACATCCTCATAATTAAATGATTCAACTCAAAAGACATATCAAAGCGGAATCGAATCGGCTCAATGGGAGTTTTATCCATTATCTGTTTCATAATGTCAATGGTGGTGTCCCCAATAAAAGGCTTCTCTCCGGTGATGGTTTCATAAAACATAATGCCCAGCGCATAAATGTCACTGGCAGTGGAAGACCCCCTGCCGGATATTTGTTCGGGAGATAAGTAGTTAATGGTGCCAATGACAATGCCCGTTTGAGTTAACCGGGTCTGATACTGTGTTTTGGCAAGTCCGAAATCCAGTAATTTGACAAAGTTGGGGTCCCCATCTTTCTCAATCAGCATGATATTGTCGGGTTTCAAATCCCGGTGAATGATATTTTTGCCGTGAATCTTGGCGATGGCATCGGCAACCTGGACCATAATATGAACCGCCTCTTTTAATTCCAGTTTTTTCTCTTTCAGGATTTTCTGGCTCAATGTTTTTCCCTGGAGAAACTCCATAGCAATGAATACATTGTTTTTGGATTGCCCCCGTTCGATCACTCTGATAATATTGGGGTGATCCAGTTGATCGATAATTGCCGCTTCCTGCTTGAACCGCTTCACATTACTTTCATCATCGAACAAATCCTCCCTTAAGACTTTTATGGCAACGGTTTGGTGTTTATCCATTAAATTGGCGGCTTTGTAAACGGTTCCCATACCACCGGCACCGATTTTATCTAGCAGTTTGAATTGCCCCACATATTTCTGCCGCTTCCAGAAACTGGAAAGACTGAGGTATTTTCGCGAGAAATGGATCACGACGTATGAAAAAAAAGCAAAAGCCAGCAGTCCGATGATTGTAAACCACCAGGTTTTCCAGAAGGGTGGAATCACTGTGACGGCAATGGATACACCTTCCCGGTTCCAGACCTCATCATCATTGCAGGCAATTACCTGGAAACTGTAGGTCCCACCATCCAGGTTGGTATACCAGGCTGCTCGCTGGTTACCCGCATCCACCCATTCTTCATCATATCCATCCAATTTGTATTTAAATTTTACCTTTTGGGGATTTAAAAAACTAAGGGCTGTATAATGAACCTCCACACGTTTGACTCCCGGGCGGACGTTCACTCCCTCAGCCAAGTCAGCGGAAACACCATCCAGGAGAACCTCTTCAATAAATACCGGTGGGATAACTTCGTTGATTTTGATATTCTCCGGGTCGATCACTACCAAACCTTTGGTGGTGGGGAACCATAATTTACCATCGCTGGTTTCACACCCGGCCCCCTGGAATCCACCATTGCATTCGTTGGTCCGCATGCCGTCCTCTCTGCCGTAAACGACACACCCAATCCCATTGATTTTGCCCTCGGCAAAGTCATTCAGCGCCTTCTTGCGAACCCGGAATATCCCTTTATTACAACTCATCCATAGATTTCCCTGTTTGTCTTTCAGGATTTGAAAGACATTATTATGAAAAAGACCGTCTTTCTGTGTATAAGCCTTAAATTTCCCATCCTTCAGGCGAGTTAACCCATTATTGGAACCAATCCAGAGAACTCCCTGTTCATCTTCATAGATACAATAAATCGAATTACTTGCCAGGCCGTGCTTTTGGGTAAACACCGTAAATTTTCCGTCACTGTATTTTGTTAACCCACCCCGGTATGTACTGAGCCACAGGTTACCGCTGCGGTCTTTATAAATACAATTGATTACATTGGAAACCAGCCCGTCCTCTTCCGACAATTCCTGGAAACTCTTCCTGTCTTTTTTTATTTTAATGATTCCTTGAAGGGTGCCTGCCCAGATATTACCTTCCCGATCTTCTCCTATGGCAAGGACATATTGTTTCCTACAATATTCTCCCACCTTAATGATCCTGGCAGGGGTATTTCTTAAGCGGTTTAGCCCGTCATCCGTGCCCACCCAGATAAATCCCTGGTGGTCTTCATAGAGGGAATCGATCACGTTATTGGTCAGCCCGTTTTTTGGGGTGAAATGGATGAATCGTCCGTTTTTGTACCGGTTCAGACCGTTATTGGAGCCGATCCATAAATAGCCTTTGCTGTCTTCATAGATAGGAAAGATAATATTATCGGTAAGCCCTTCTTTAACCTTAATGGTAGTGACTTTCCCGTCCCTCAGTTGATTGATACCACCGTAAGCCGTTCCCACCCATAATCCTCCTTCCCTGTCTTCATTAATGCAGAGAATTTCGTTATCCGACAATCCATCTGCTTTGGTGAGAAGGGAAAATGTTCCGCTGTTGTACCGGATCAGTCCAACTCCCGCGGTTCCCAGCCAGAGGTTCTTATGTTTGTCTTCAAAGATAGCAGAGATTTTTTTTGTTTCCAGGTAGCTGCCGCTTTTGGGCTGGATAAATTTTGTTTTTCCCTTTTCCTTAAAATAAAATCCGGTGTCGGCTCCAATCCAGAGATTAGCATTACTGTCCTGAAAAATAACATTGATAATCGAATCGGACAGCCCTTCCTCTTTGGGGTATTGAACGAACTTATTATTGCCCAGATACGCCAACCCCTTTGCCGTTCCGATCCACAGCTTCCCGCTGCGGTCGATACACGCAGAGCGGACATTATTGTGAGGCACGCCGTGTTGTGTATTAAATACGGTAAAACCTTTGCCGTCAAAACGATAGATCCCTCCGCCGTCGGTACCGATCCAGATATTTTTTCTCCTGTCCTCTACAATACAGTGTATCACATTGTTGGTGAGTCCCTCTTTCTCTGAAAAACATTTGAATCCACCGTTTTTATGCATCAATAATCCGCCGCCCACCGTACCGATCCATAATCGGCGGCGGCTGTCTTCAAATAATGTGAATATGTAATTGTTTTTTATCTCCGGAGTCTTAACGGCGTCAAAGATTTTAAATTTCATGCCATCGAATCGTGCCAGGCCTTCTTCCGTGCCGATCCACACATACCCGGCACCGGTCTGAAGCACAGTCCGAACCGTGTTTTGCGGCAAACCGCTTTCATCATTCCAACTATTAATGATATACTGGGTGACCGCCTTTTCCGGGTCCAGCGCCAAACCCTCCCCCACGATTATTAAACCAATCATAACGACGAACACAAGTGTACACCATTTTCTCATCATTGGCATTATCTCCTATGACTATTATAGATAGAAAAAATTTTTTTTGCAATGACATAAAATACCTATTTTTCTAATTAAAAAGAAAAATGATAAAAAGATGGGGAATGATGGATTTCAGGTTTTGAAATAAGGTTTTTTTCTTTACCAGGATATTCAGGATGATAATGAGCAGCAGGACGACGGCAGGCAGGAGAAAAGACCAATTCATGTATGTCAGCATGGATTAATTCTACCTGATTTGCCGGAAAAGTACAAGAGCCGCCTACTTTTCTGCGATTCTTAACAGGAAATTTAAAAATGAATTGACTTATATACGTTTATCTATTATACTTAACGCTTAAAAAACCTAGTTAGAATTGCAAATAAATAGGAGGTACAGATGCGCAATGCCATAATAATGGGTGCAGCAGGAAGAGATTTTCACAATTTCAACGAGTTTTTCAGAAACAAGCAGGATATCGAAGTAGTTGCCTTCACAGCCACCCAGATTCCTGACATTGAAGGTAGAAAATATCCGACAGAACTGGCGGGTGAATTATACCCCGAAGGAATCGATATTTACCCTGAATCCGAACTTTTCGCTTTGATCAAAAAATTTGATGTCCATGATGTTTACTTTTCTTACAGTGATGTTTCTTACCAATACGTAATGGGTAAAGCCGCCGATGTGATGAAAGCAGGAGCTAATTTTGTACTTCTGGGACCTAACGAAACCATGATCAAAAGCAGCAAACCAGTGATTTCAGTATGTGCAGTCAGAACCGGATGCGGAAAGAGCCAAACCACCCGAAAAGTGGCTTCCATTCTGCGAAAAATGGGATACAAAGTTGCCGCTATTCGGCACCCAATGCCCTATGGCGACCTTGCGGCCCAAAAGGTGCAGAAATTTGCAACCTTAGACGATTTAAAAAAGCACAACTGCACCATTGAAGAAATGGAAGAGTATGAACCCCATATCAAACGCGGCGTCACTGTTTTTGCCGGTGTTGATTACAGGGCCATCCTGGAAGAAGCAGAAAAAGTGGCGGACCTCATTTTATGGGATGGCGGCAACAATGACTTCCCCTTTTATAAAGCCGACCTGGAAATTGTTGTGGCCGACCCCCACCGGCCCGGTCATGAATTGGAATATTATCCCGGAGAAGTCAACTTCAAACGCGCCGATGTGATCGTGATTAATAAGATTGATACCGCTGACCTGGACAATATCCTGGAACTCCGGGAAAATATCAGTGAGTTCAATAAAGATGCCATTGTTGTGGATGCCGCTTCCCCGATTTTTGTAGAAGGGGGAAAGCAGATCAGGAATAAACGTGTACTGGTGATTGAAGATGGGCCTACGCTAACCCACGGTGAAATGGAGTATGGCGCAGGTGTGATGGCTGCTTACAAGTATGGTGCAGCGGAGTTGGTAGACCCCAGGGAGTATGCGGTGGGAACCATTGCCGAAACCTATGAAGAATACCCGGAGATCGGGATACTACTGCCAGCCATGGGATATGGAGATCAGCAAATGAAAGACCTTGAAGCCACCATCAACAAAGTAGACGCTGACCTGGTAATTATTGGCACTCCCATTGATTTGGGCCGAATCGTGAACTTTAAAAAACCCACGGTGCGGGTCACCTATGAACTGGAAGAAATCGGTACCCCAACCCTGGAAGAAATCTTAAAAGATAAATTTGAAAAGTAAAATAGAAATGTTGACCCCGGCGTCAACATTGAACATTGAACATTCGATGTTGACTCCGGGTTAAAAGGTAATTCTGAAAAATAGGAGGTCGGTAGGGTTGGCACAGCGAGCATTAAACATTAAAAAAACAGCCAGGCCAGTAGAAGGAGAAAAAAGTGGACGTAAACCTTAGTATAGAAGAAAAGGAAATGAATTATGTCAAAGACTATTTAAAGGGGAAAGTTAATCCTATAGATTTGCAGGAGGTGGCGTACCAGGTGGCGCTGTTTAAAACCAGTGAAAGTAGAAGCCACAAGGTAAAAATGTACAATCCCAATTGTGAGTATAAGGTTGATGATTTGATTTACAAAGAGTATCCCGGTAAAATCCCCATCGGCGGCAAGAAGTTCATTGAGATGAAGACCGGGGTAGTTTTGAAAGTCGTTGGTGTCAGAACCCGGTTTGGCATCAATGAAATACAATTAAAATACGAAGGCACATCAGACTTTAAAAAATATACCAATTACCTGGAACGGCAAAAAATCGAACTTCTCCTTCCCCATAAACAAGCCAGACCCTGTGAAAAAGGAGAATATCTGCCTGAAAATAGAGACCCAAGGAGAGACCAGGCCCCCCTGGAAAGAAAGGATTTCTCCGCCTTAAGCAGGAAATTGGCCGGTGTATTAAATAAAGATCCACAGGTCGCTTTAATCAGTAATAAAGTTTTATTGAAAGAGAATCTAAAACCTATTGAAAATGTTGTATTTGATAAGATCAAGGAGTTTTTAAGAGAAAATAAGAAATCGGAAACCACAGAATTTTTTGTGGAGAATTTTGTTAAAATTCGGCCGGAAGATGAGAATTTTGCTGCTTTTTGCTTTTCTCTTAATTACAGGATGCAAATCGATTACAAAATTGATTTTCAACAAACCCAGGATGTGGGATGGGGAAAATGGAATTTAATTTCTGTGATCTATTATATGAAGAAGAATTCTCCGGTCAGCGAAGAGAATCCTTTAATCACCAGGGCAACAGTCTCCAATAAAAAGAACCTCTCCCAGCGAAGAAAGAAACTTGAAGACAGCATGTATCCTAATGGCGGTATTAATACCCGTTATTATTTAACCCAACGGGAAATATCTGCCGGTGCTGTCCGGTTAAAACCAGGATTTTATGACCTGGGGGAATCTATTGAAATAGAACTAGTGGATGGAAAACAAAAGAAAACATACCTGGTCTATTATTACAAAGATGATCATTTAATGCTGGGGTTTAGAGACATTTTTGAACGGTATAAAGCTCTCCAGGGAACCATATTGACATTTGATATAATGGAGGATGAAAGTGGAGATAGTCCTGGTAAGCTGGGTTTTAGTATCCGTACCACGAAAAAAGGAACCATTGCGGACCGGGTGGAATATGTGCCTGGGAAAAAAGCCTTTCGAGTAACAGAAGAAAAAGTCGCCTCACCTGTATTTATCAATAAATCCATGTACCTGGATTCCTCCATCTTTCGAACCCTTTATGAAAAAATTGATGAATTGAGGAAAATCGATACGTTAAATAAGCTTATTCACAAGGTGTTTCTTGAATTTGGCATCAAAGAAAGAAATTATGAAATTCATATTTTTCGCTTGTACCATATTTTAGATCTCATCTATCCCATGGACATGAAACAGCTTGAGGAAGTTATTCTTGGTAATGAAGAATTTGTCCCGGCTGAGAAGTTGGCCGGGGTCTTTTACCTGGATTCCGATGCTGTGTCTGAGATTGAAGAGGAAGAACTCCGGCGCAAAGAATTCCAAAAAGATGAAGACAAAAAGAAACGGGAAGAACTTCGGCGCAAAAAAGTGGAACAAGAACGCCGCATCAAAGAAGAAATCCGCAGGAAGCGGGAAGAACGGCGGAAACGAAGAGAACAGGAAATGTGGGAAAAGGAAAGAATGAGAAAAGAAATGGAAGAGAAAAGAGCCCTGGAAATCAAAAAGAAAAGAGAAAAAGAAGCCCAGCGAAAAGCCGCACTGAAAGCTGAAAAATTGCGTAAAGAAAGAGAAAGGGGGAGAGAAAGACCCAAAAAAGCTGAGAGAAAATTTGAAACCCCTCCTCATAAAGCTCCCAGGAAAAGAGATGTTCCCTTCAAACCTAGACCGGAAGCTGCCAGACCTCAGGCAGAAATCCCTGTTCCTACCGAAGAATTCCCCAGGAAAAAAGAACCCTGGCCGAAAAAGATAAGAGAAGAAGAGAAACCCATCGCAAAACCCCACAAACGAGTGGAACGAAAAATTGATGAAGACGCCCTGTCCGTAGAGGAAATCAAAAGCCAGATCGAATTGGAAAAACTGAAAGAAAAAATGAGGGAGAGAAAGGAAGCTGCAGAGAAAGCAGAGAAAGAAGAAAAAGTGGCTTACAAAGATGATGGCGGATTTGCCGGTATACTTGCCTCCAAACTGGATGAAGCCGTAAAAAAGGATAAAGATAAAGAGCAAAAAGAAAAGGAAAAGAAAAAACCGTGAAAAAAATACTCTATTCCCATTGGATGCAGGAATTGGATACGGAAACCATTAATGGTATCGGCATCCCTTCGATTGTGCTGATGGAAAACGCCTCAAAAGGGGCGGCTGATTTCTTTGCCTCCCAATTTTCCCTCCCGGTATACAAAAATGTTGTTATAATAGCAGGTAAAGGAAACAATGGCGGTGATGGCTTTGCCGCCGGGAGAATCTTATATCAAAAAGGATATCATGTGGAGTTTGTCCTGCTAGCAGCGCCCGAAAAATTAAACCCCGATCCAACCATCAATTTTAACATCCTCAACCATTTAAATCTCCCCTTTACCGTCGTTGATAAAGACAGTGAAGACCAATTAAACAAAATCAAAAAAATGTTTAATCGGTATCATCCGGGAGACACCTTTGTAATCGATGCCATCTTCGGAACCGGGCTTAACCAACCGGTCAAGCAAGGCCTTTATTCCAAAGTCATGCAATTGATGAATGATTCTCCCTTTAAAATTGCTGCAATCGATATCCCATCCGGCCTGTCAGATACTTTTTTGCCTGATGAAGGCATTCATGTGACCGCCGATGTCACCGCCACCTTTCAAAGCCTTAAGACTGCTCACCTTCACCCAGATGGTAATAAATACTGCGGGAACATTCAAATTATCGATATCGGTATCCCGTATCATTTAATAGATAACCCCAAATATTATATTTCCATGATTGAGCCCGAGAACTTCCGGGATTTATTTAAGAAACGGGAAAAGGATGCCCATAAAGGAACCTATGGGCACAGTTTGACCATATGTGGTTCCATTGATAAACCCGGTGCCGGCATATTAAGTTCCTTTGCGGTATTGAAGTGTGGTGCTGGGTTATGTACAGCAGCGGTTTCTTTTGAAAATCGCACCCTGCCCCCCTCGGTGCACCCGGAGTTAATGACCTTTGTATACAGGGAAAATACCGATTTATTGAAACGCCTCAAGGAGTTTAACGCCGTTTTGATGGGGCCGGGCATGGGCAATACGGACAGCACCGCCGAAATTGTTTCATTGCTGATTAAACATTGCCAAGCCCCGTTGGTGTTGGATGCCGATGCGCTTAATGTCCTGCACACACCGGAACGGAAGGACCTCCTCAAGCGCGGCGGTCAATTTCCCATGGTGATTACGCCGCACCCCGGTGAATTTTCGCGGTTGACCGGCCGCTCCACAGCGGAAATCATAAAGGACCGCATCGGGAACAGCAGATCATTTGCGGAAAAATACCAGGTGTATGTGGTGTTGAAAGGACATCATACCCTGATTGCCACACCCGAAGGTCAGGTTTATGTCAACCCCACCGGGAATCCCGGGATGGCTACTGCGGGAAGCGGGGATGTGTTGAGCGGCATGATCACCGGCATGATTTCGCAATATGCCTCCAACCCTGATTACTCCCTGGATATGGTTCTCCAGGCTGCTGTGTTTATCCATGGTTATGCCGGTGACCTGGCCGCCGGGGAGACCGGGGAGATCAGCCTTACTGCCTCGGATATCACCCGTTTCATCCCCGGGGCAATTTTACACCTCGATGATTATCGAAATCCATTCTCAGTCTCCCGGTGATACCTTTAAAATCGGGGAAAAAATCGGCCAGCAATTAAAAGGAGATGAAATTATATTTTTAAAAGGGGAACTGGGGGCGGGTAAAACATTGCTGACCAAAGGCATTGCCCGGGCATTGGGGATAGAAGCGGACGAGGTGGTGAGTCCCACATTTACATTGGTCAACCAGTTTCAGGGTAAAGATGAGCAGCGATTCTTTCATATTGATCTGTATCGATTGGGTCCTGCCATTGCCGGGCACCTCCCGGAGATAGATGATTACATCGATGAAGGTGTTATTGTGGTTGAATGGGCGCAGTTTTTGGAGTCTTCCTATTTTGAGTTGAAAAATTCTATCCAGGTCACCCTCCGATTGGTAAAGGATAATGAAAACGCCAGGATATTGGAGATCAATGCCCAGGATCGCTTGCTGAAAGAGTTGGAGCCGCGAAGGCATTTACAATGCGGTTAAAAGCACGAAGGGACGCGACGTAGGGGTTTGATTCATCAAACCCAACGAGGGGGAAGGGCTTGATAAAGAGAGAGGGTTGGAGACGGGATTTGGGATCCCCCGAGTCTTTGCGACAACGGACATTCCCAAATCCCTGTTGGTAACTCCAACATCTATATTCATTGTTTTATCCTGTTACCTGAAGAAGAGATTGAGCCCCAGCGAGTAGGTAAAACCGCTCATGTCTAATTTTTCAAAGCCCTCGAAGAAGGCGGAAAGGTCTCCTTTCAGATACAGGTAGCGGGCTTCAAATGAAACCCCCAGGTACCGGCTGAACCGTACCACAAACCCGGCCTTGCCGTTAAACCCCGGGGTATAAGCACTGGATTCAACGTATTCATCTTCACTCACCAACCATGTCTGGGCATCCACAAAATCACCCCACTGCTCATATTTCCAGCGATAAATTCCTGCCCCGCCCCCGAGGTATGGATAGAATTTGGTTCGATGACCCACCGGGTAGAACTTGAAATCCAATTCCAGGGAGGTGATTCTTAAGGCCAGGTTTTGATAAATCGGACTGTCGTCCTCGAATACAAAATCCCTGTACATGGAATAATGTTCTTTTTCGTAATAGCCGCCTTCGATGGAGAGAGACAGGTGCCGACCAAAGAAATGCTCAAATTCAAGGCCGAAATATGTACTCTGCATATCCTGCTTTTCAAACGCCAGGTTGGCCATGTTAATTTCCCATAAATCCGACTCCATCGACGGTTGAACCAAACCAATTTTAAAGTTGAAACTGCCGGCATGAACGTATCCAGCCGGAGCGCTCATCATCACAACCACTATTGACACTGTAATTATAAGTAATTTCTTCATCGTGTACCTCCTGTAAAGCCAAAAGCAATTTAAATGCCAACCTGCCTTCGGGGAATTACCCCCTAAAATGTCCTCTTTTTAGGACAACCAGGTAGCAAGAACAGTTGGCACTATTTCCTACTTCCTAATTCCTACTTCCTACTTCATTACTTTTTTAATCTTATCCTTTTTTGGTACTGAATTGAATCGTTTGATCTCCTGGCCATCTTTAAAAATAATGATGGTGGGAACCCCCAGGATCATTAATTTTTGAGCGATTTCCACATTTTCACTTACATCCACCTCGTAGGCAGAAATATCCATATCGCTCATATCTTCCATCAGTTCTGTCAGCAGCGGTGGAACCCTTTTGCAAGGCGCACAACTGGGTGAACTAAAATCCATGATCACAAATTGAGACGCCTTTAACTTATCTTCAAAGTCATTGGCTGTTATCTTTTCCATTGATTTCCTCCAAAAGTTTCTTAATTTTGCAGCGAACCAAGTGAGGAAAATCGCATCCGGTTTTCACATCGTTGATTTTACCGCCCTTATCAATAAAAATCATTGTTGGCATACCGGTTATTTTATAGTCCTCAAAACAATTGCCTTCGTAGGAAATGGCATTGGGATATGTTACCCGGTTTCGTTGGATATATTCCTTTATTAAAGCTATCTCTTCCTTTTTATCAACATATTCGCTGCTTTTTGAACCGGATTTATCCCTGTATTTTCCGTACAATTTGGTACAACCGATGACCATGAGGCCCCTTTCTTTATGTGTATTGTATTCTTTGGCCAGGAAGGGAATCATCTGACCACAGGCACTGCACCATGGAGCCCAGAATACAATCACCACAACTTTGTCTTGCAATTGTTCCAGGGAAAACGAAGGGGAAGGAGAATTGATCCAGGTATCGGCAGAAATCGGCAGCGCCGGTTTTCCCAGGGAATCCATATGAGCTAATTCCGATTCCATAGCCATTTTCATTTTTTCCCCCAGGGTAACAGAAATGGCTTTTTCAAGCAGTTCTTTTGCTTCGTTTAGATTGTCAGCATCTTTTGCCAGGGCAGACAGATTTCGATAGACCTGGCCTTTATATGTTAAAAATTCCTCCGGCAAATCAGGAACATCTAGAAACTTTTTTGCATACGTCTTCACCACCTTTACATCTTCAGAGTACATTGAAAAATAATACCAGGCTGTCAAACGGTAGATCTTGCTCCCTTTCTGAAGCTGAGGCTCGATCTCGTTAAGCAGTTGAAGCGCGTTAGCTGTTTCCCCTTTGGCAATCAAAAGCTGGACCTTTGCCATTTTCGCATCAATGGGAATTATTGTTTCATATTTTTCTATTAACTCCTCCAGGTCTTTTATTTTGTTCTTTAGAAGGGAGGTTTGTTCTTCTTCGGTTTCTGCTGAATGAAGCTCTCTGGCATATTGCTTTTGGATTGTTGAGTATTGGGAAAGGAATTTTCGGGTCTGAGCATTCCCACTGTCCTTCTGGCAGGATATTAGCAGGATGAATAATGCACATACACCACCAACGAAAAAAAAGTGAAAAAATATTCGCCTTGACATTTACGTACCTCGTACCTGTACCTCTTTTAGAATGCGATTATACCATAATAAATCACATAACAAAAGCGCAATCTCTTACCTTACTCACCTTACTCAACCACTCACCTCACTCAACCAAACCAAAATTTACTCGATTGTGCCATTATATTTTAAATTAAAAATTAACGTAAAAAAATCTGGTTCCACTGAAAAGTATTATATAACCGAATGTTTCAAGAAAAGAAAGGAATCTTTTTTTAAAGAAAATAATGTTAGTAAATAACGAAAAAAATAATTTTTGCTTGAAAAGCCTTATCAATAAAGAGCATTCACCAAAAGGTTACAAATTGGGACCTTGTTTTTTTTTTTCGAGTGGATTACATTTTATACATCAATATCAGAGAGTTAATATACGGTGACCTGTAGGTAGTTTTGGGAGTGGGGGGGGAGGGGAGATTTTTCAAGATATTGTTAAAAAAAAATAACAAAAAAAATTGACGTCTAAATCCCTGTCAGTAAAGCCTATCCCTGGAAAAGTGAAAAAATGGGGGTTGCTTTTTTTTTCCGCACATTATATATTTATTTTTTATTTGGGTTATAATATTTACGCTTGTTTCAAGATTGTGCTTGAAACAAAAACCACCTGTGGTGGGACATGCAATATGTAAAACATGGTGCCTATTACCGCACTGTAAGTGCTTAAAATTTAAGATATAAGATTTGAGGTGGAGGATAACGATGAGTAGATTTAAAGTATGGTTTACAAAATTTAGTTTAGTTTTGGTGGTCTGTGGTATGCTGGTACTTATAGGGTGTAATGGAGACGTAACCCCGGAACCCAAACCCGGCATAACTAAGTTTGACCCCCAGAAAGGCCCGGAAGGGACCGAGGTGGTCATCGAGGGCGAAAATTTTAACGCTGCCGCAGCAAAAAACACGGTTAAATTCGCTGGAGTTGCAGTACCAACTGCTGATATCACTGTAGATTCGGCAACCAGGCTTAAAGCAAAAGTACCTCCAGGAGCCAGGACAGGCCTTATTTCCGTCACCACACCAGGGGGTACGGCATCCAGTAAAGAGAATTTTGAAGTTATACCTGGCGCTGGTGTCGAGTGGACCTTTCTGATCTACCTGGATGCGGATAACAACCTGGAAACAGCCGGTATAAACGATTTCCAGGAGATGGCTAAGACCGGTTCCTCTTCCAGGGTCAATATTGTTGTACAAATGGACCGGCATCCTGGTACTACCCCGCCTTATTACACTGGTTTTTTCGGCGGTTGGGACGGCACCCGGCGGTTTCTTGTAAAAAAGGATGATGATCCCTCGGTAACGCCTCTCCAGGATTTGGGTGAGAAAAACATGGGAGACCCGGAGGTTTTGCGGGATTTTGTCGAATGGGGAGTGAAAAATTACCCGGCCAAACACTATGCCCTGGTAATCTGGAATCATGGGGATGGATGGCGAGGCAATATGCTGAAGATGCAGCAACTAATGCTTAAGATCAAGGATGCAAGGTCCGAGAGAGGACAAGAGGGGGGAATTTCCAAGGCCATTGCTTCCGATGACACGGATAATGACGTATTGTACATGAAAGAAGTCCAGGAAGCTCTTGAGTCTGCTGTCACCAACTTGAAGGGGAACAATGGCTTTGAGAAGTTTGATATTATCGGTTTTGATGCCTGCTTAATGGGAATGGTGGAAGTGGCATACGCCATGCGCAATGTGACCCATTACATGGTAGGCTCGGAAGACCTGGAACCCGGTGATGGTTGGCCGTATGATTTGATCCTAAAGGAGCTTACATCCGTACAATCTGTAACTCCTGATAAACTGGCCAGGATTATCGTTACTGAGTATGTAAATTCTTACCGCGGCAGAATCGGAATTACCCAGGGGGCAGTGGACATATCCAAACTTAACGCACTGGTTACCGCCATCGATGCGTTTACTGCTAAAGCCAATGCGGAATGGTCCGGTTTAAAGGAGGCACGCAAAAACACAGAGGAGTTTAATCGCATGACTTTCAGTACCTGGGGAGTGGACTTGAGGGATTTTGCCGATAAGGTTTTCAACCAGGTGACATCTGTGGATCTAAAGGGAGTGGCTCTTGACCTGAGAAACGCCGTCGATGATTTTGTGATTATAGAGGGCCACAGCAGCGATTTGCCAGGGTCAAATGGCGTGTCCATCTATTTTCCACCGGATCAACGCCGCTTTGACCAGGACCCTGATCACTATGGCTATGAAGAAACCAATACCTTTATGCCAGTGGATTTTGTTAAGTTTTCCAGGTGGGACAACTGGTTGAAAGATTTCTATTCCAACATCTGATGACCCGGTTATTGGAAATAGGTCATAGGTCATTGGTCACTGGTCATTGGTCATTAGTCATTAGTCAGTGGTTAATGGTGATTGAATATGGAACATTTAAAGGCAACTAATTTTCAATAAAAGGAGGTAAAAAAAATGCCTGAAGGAGATGGAGCAATTAAAACCGGAGCCAAGATGGGATGGCTCCCAGACTACCCGGATTTCCGGGACTATACCTTAAAGCAAAGCGATGTATCCCTTCGGTTAAAACGGATAGGGGACAATAAGCCAGTGAAAACCATGGCGAAAAAATTAGGGATTGAAAAGCCTGAAAAAGCTGCTTTGAAGAGCGCTGCGGATTTGCGGGCCTGGTGTTCACCTGTTGAGGACCAGGAAGACCTTGGTTCATGCACAGCGAATGCCGGTGTTGGTGTTTTGGAATATTACGAGCGGCGGGCGCATGGGACCCATATTGATGCTTCGCGGTTGTTCTTGTACAAGGTAACCAGGAGACTGATGCATCTAAGCGGTGACACCGGCGCATCGATACGCAGCACCATGAAGGCCATGGTACTATTTGGTGTTCCGCCGGAAGAGTATTGGCCTTACTTCACGGCTCATTTTGATGAAGAACCCCCTGCCTTTTGTTATGCGTTTGCTCAGAACTACCAGGCGATACAATATTTTCGCCTGGACCCGATGGGAACTCCCAGGAATTCGCTGTTGAGGGAGATCAAAGCTTGTTTAGCAGCCGGGCTGCCGGCCATGTTTGGTTTTACTGTTTTCAGTTCAAGAAATCAAGCATTAAAGAATGGAGGAAAAATACCGTTCCCATGCAGGGGAGAAGAAATTGAAGGTGGTCATGCAGTGGTGGCAGTGGGATACAATGACAAACTCAAGATCAAAAATGAGAATTGCGGATATGAAACCACAGGTGCTATTCTAATCCGAAATTCTTGGAGTACTGACTGGGGTGAAGAGGGTTATGGTTGGCTGCCTTATGAATATGTCTTGAAAGGAATGGCTGTGGATTGGTGGGTTCTTGTTAAGAACGAGTGGATTGATACGGATAAATTCGGAATCTGACCCCACCTTGAGGCAGCGAGGGGGGCTCTTTTCGAGCCCCCCCTGACCCCATAAGCGTTAACTTAAATAAAATAAATAGGTGCCCTTGGGGCGGAGGTTAACTTTTCTTGTCTTACGGATAAGGATGCCACATTAAAGTCATATTGTCATGCACCGTGCACGTTTTTTGTGCGCAACCAAAATTAGGTCGCGCAAGAGCTAAATTTGCTTGAGCGGGAGCGATAAAGCGAATAGTAAGAAACCCAGGTTAAGGTTAAGGAAGAAAAGCTCTTCCTCAACGCTAGTATTCAGCCTTAACCTTAACCTTGTTTTTTTTTGAGAAATAATTAATCTTTTTTACCTTTCTTTTCTCCTAATATTTTCTTATACTCTTTTTCAAAAGCCTTAAAGGCTTTAAGAGCACGTTCAACGTATTTCTTATCCGGCTCACCAACCGAACTTATAAGTACTTTTTGTAAGTTATTGCCAATTTTCGATTCCACCTTGTAGTATTTTGACAGTTTCTTTTGCAGTTGCGAAACCGCTTTCATCAGCTCATAGACTTGTTTTTCCCCGAGTTTTGTTTTAGAAACAAATCCCCTAAAAATACCCTTTCCTTCTTTCACTCCCTTTGAAACGAAAACGGCATTTTCATCGCCTACTTCTACCTCTTTAATTTCAACAACTTTATGGCCCTCTTCATCGATTTCAACTAACTCCTGGTCAGCAACTTCCGCTTCTTCGAGATGTAAATGTACTTCTTTCTCATGCGCTCCTTTTCGCTCCAGTTCTTTTTCCATTTTTTCCAGGGCCTTCTCCATTTTCATCAATGCTTTTTCCCGGGCTGCCTCTTTTGCCTTCAGTTCACTGGCAATACTCTCCACCATGTGTTTCATCTTTTCTTTTAACTCTTTATCCTTGATTTTCTCCAGGGATTCCCGGCGTTTCTCCAGGACTTCATGGGCCTTTAATTTCTCTTTCCCGATTTCCTTAAGGGCTCCCTGGATCTCTTTTATGTGCTCTTCCAACTCCTTCATCTTTGTTTCACTTACTTCAATTACTTCATGGTGGGGGCCTTTTTCGATCTCCGTCACAAACGCAACATTCCGCTCTTCTTTGCCTTCTTTACTCTCTTTCTTCTCTTTATCTCCACTCTTACATTCCTTTTTCTTTATTTCATATATCCATTTTTTCCCATCTTCTTTACCTACGATGACGACCTTCCCTCCCTCTGCTTTGATCTTGCCGCCCTTTATATTCATATGCAGCTTGTCCGCAATAATTTTTACCACTTTATCTTTAACTTTAGCTATAACGTCCGGTTTCACGTATATCGTTATTGGATGGTCTTTTTCACCAATAATCAATTTGCCTTTATCAACTTTTACCTTCTTTAACTTCCCTTTTTCCTTTAAAATCATGTAAACATCGCCACCCCCGGAAACAATCAATCGGTCTTTATGACCTTTTAGCTCTTTAATATGAAAATCAGTCCCGGAAGGAATAACAACGACTTCTTTCACCAGTTTTTTACCTTTTCCTATATCCTTTGCTTTTAACTTTAATAAGACTTTGACCTTTTCTTTTTTCTTTTTCTTATCCTTATCTTCTTTACCCTTTTTTTCTTCTTCTGCCTCCGCAGAACCGGCTGCCTTTTCTTGTTTTTTCTTTTCTTTTACCTCCACATTCGTGGAAACGCTCTGGAATTCCGCTGCTGGCTCTTCTGCCTCAGAACGCTGCACATCAACTGCATTTTCATTTCCATTGTCTAAGTAAAATGTGGTTTGAGATTGAGACGGTCTGGCTGTTCCAATTAACGTGACCGCCAATACGCCAATAATGAAAAACATTATTTTGGTTTTCATTTTTACCTCCTTTATGTTTATTTGTTGTTTAAGAATGCTTAGCAAACGATCTTTGAATTCCGACCGCCCTGCCATCCCGATGGCCGCAGCAGGGAGATAATGTTTTTTCTCAATGGATTTTTTCATCTGCAGCAAATAGGATGCATAGGTGGAAGGTTTAATACCCGTCTTTAAAACCATTTCATCGCATGCTTTTTCTTGTTCCCTTTTTAACTTTCGGAATACGATCCAACATAAGGGATTAAACCAATAAAAAGAACATGAAATTTTGGCTAAAAGCCTGACCAGAAAATCTCCCCTTTTTACATGGGAAAGTTCATGAAACAATATGGAAGAACACTGGTCTACGGGCCAGTATTGGGATTCGGCAGGCATGATAACTACCGGGTTGATCACTCCCCAGGTCATTGGTACCACTACCTGGTCATTCCTGAGCAGACGCACCTTTTTCCTTAAAGGAGTTTTTCTAAGAAATAACAAGAAAAGCTGTTTCCACGGGTAACCATCCATGGTTACTCCCTGGTGGGTCAGCCTGACTGTTCCATAAAGTCCCAAAAATAGTTTTAACAGCAAAAACATCAAGCCGGCTGACCACAAAATAATAACACAATAGTGATAAAAATCTTCAGGGTTAGAGAACAAAAAAGCAGGGGAGCCCTCCCTTATCTCATGCAAAGGCCCTTCCAATCCTTCCGGTCCCTTTGCCAGGGCTATACTGAAATCGTGGGATGCTTCCTTTATTTGGCCCGGTAAGACAGGATTTCCTGGGGTGGCATCCAATTCTTTAAGAATAGTAATATTTTCAGCCGGTCTTGCCCACGATACAGGAAGTATGCTTGTTTGCCATCCGGGGGCAAACGCCATAAGAAATGGGAGGATCAGCAGCCCTATAAGAGCAATTACCAATAGCAAATGCCTGAAAGAAGCAGGTCGCTTTCGGAATAAAAAGGAAAGCATCAGTGTTATGGCTAAAATCAACGAGCTTTTCAGGAAGAGCTNNTGGTTATCTCCCTTCCTGGCGAGCTTTATTGATAAGTTTGGAGAGACGCTCGTAATCTTCATCGGACAGTTGATCTTCTGAGATGTCGAGAATTGCGGCTACCGCCTTTTCCGTGGAATTATCGAAAAAAGTCTTTAATACGTGCTTCAATGCATTTTGTCGAGCTTCTTCTCTTGGTAAGGTGGGTATAAACACATACCTGGGGCCATCCTGCTTATGGGTCAAATGCCCTTTCTCTTCCAGCACCCTCAGCAGCGCCCTTACCGCCGAGTAACTGGGGGGATCGGGAAGATGGTCCAGCACCTGGGCAGCGGTGGCTTCCTGGAGTTCATAAATGATGTCCATTATCTGTCGTTCCCTTCTGCTCAGTTTTTTCTGTTCCTTCATACTTTTTTTCTCCTTGCCTTGGCAATTTTCACAGCAAACATGCTAAATTTTTAGCATGCTAGAAATATAGCATCAATTTCCGGATTTGTCAACAACTGTGCTAAATTTTTAGCATTTTTTTTCTAAACAATCATTTTTTAGAATGATGAATTGTGAATTGTAAACATCTCCTCTTTACTTGCCAACTGCCTACTGCCTACTGCCAACTGAACGATGGGGGTTGAAAAAAAGGGGATTTTCTTCTATACTTTCTTCATGGCACGTTTATATCTGCTTTACACACGAGAAGGGTTTTCGAAGAAATTTCCCCTTCTCAGGCCATCTGTCAAGATCGGACGGGATGCCGATAATGACCTGGTGATCGACGATGATTTTATCTCAAGACGACATGTGGATATTTGTGTGAATCCCGACTCGATTGTGGTACAAGATGCAGGATCTAAAAATGGTTTCTTTGTTGACAATGAACGAAAAGAGAAAGCAAAAATAAAGATAGAAGAGTCTTTTAAAATAGGTGATGTGACCTTCACGCTGAGAAGAGGGGAGACGGATGAATTTTCCCTTTCGGAAAAATTTCAGCCGGACTCTGACCTGGTAAAAGAGACAAAAGATAAGGAAGGTGAGGAAGGGAGAAGTTCTACCAAAACTCGCGCCCTGCAAACGATCTATAAGGAAATCGAAGAGGATATTTTTAAGCGGGTGCTGCTCTTTGGAAGTTTTGATGAATTTGCGTCGCATCTTTCAGCCAGATTGTCGGAAATCCCAAATTTCGGAACGTTGTTCCTGGTGGAAGAGGCAGAAAAGGAAGTACAAAACGTGAATATCCGGTTTTCAGTAAATGGAAGCAGTGAAGCCTTTAATGTTCTTAAAAAAATCATGGCAGAGAATCCGTTACTATTTCAAAACAGGTTGACTGTGAATAATACAAATCTTACCTTCCGCTCGGAACCGGTGAATTTAAGAAATAAAAACAATGTCCTGGTTTACTTCCCCAGGAAAAGTCTGACGAAGATGAGTAACGGGAGGAATATCGAAAGCTTCTTGCTTTCTCTTGCCAAAAGTCTTGATCTGTTGGATAACATACTGGAAGAGAAAAAGCATTTGACAGGGAAAAAAGAAAAAGTAAACGGAAATGATGAACAAAGGGATATGGAAATAATCACCAACAGCGAAGGAGTCAGGGATTTGATCAAGCAGGCAAAGAAGATTGCGGAGTCGGATATATTTATATTGATCGAGGGTGAAAGTGGGACGGGAAAGGAGCTTTTTGCCCGTTTGATTCATCGGCATTCCCAACGGCACCGGGAGAAATTCGTAGCGTTGAACTGTGCGGCGATCCCGGAAAATCTCCTGGAGTCGGAACTGTTCGGATATGAAAAAGGTGCGTTTACCGGTGCCTACAACCGGAAACCAGGGAAACTGGAATTGGCGTCACGTGGTACCCTGGTGTTGGATGAAATCGGTGATATGCCCCTGAACCTTCAATCCAAACTCCTGAGGGCCATCCAGGAAAATGAATTTTACCGTCTCGGCGGGTCCACTCCTATTAAGGTGGACTTACGGATTATTTCTCTTACCCACCAGAACATAGAGAAACTAATCGAAGAGAAAAAATTCAGGGAAGACCTGTACTACCGGTTGGTTCATCGGATACTCACGATTCCTCCTTTAAGGGAGCGAAAAGAGGATATCCCTTCGTTGATCAATTTTTTTACCAATAAATTTTGCCGACAGAAAAATCGCTCCATCAACGGGTATTCAGTGAAAGCATTTGAAGCATTGGTGAATTTTGACTGGAAGGGTAATGTCAGGCAGTTGGAAAATGAGATCAACAGTATTGTCAACCTTACGAATGACGGGGAGACAGTGGATTTTGATATTTTATCCGAGAAGATCAAAAACCATTACGAGGCTAAACAAGATCAATCCCTAAATCTACCCCCCAGGGGCAACGGATTCTACAAAAAACCTGAGCGGGAGGAGATTATCGAAATATTAAAGAAACACAATTGGAATAAATCAAAAGCTGCCAGGGAGTTAAATATGACCTATCATGGTCTCCATAAAAGGATGAAAAAGATGAAAATCAAACCCCCGGAGCTTAGTTGAAGTTGAAGACACACCCCGGCCTACGGCCACCCCTCTCAAGAGGGGATTTCTTATTTTTAACCGTGAAAAAGAAGTGCACGGCGCTTTACGCTTTGCGCTCGGCGCCGTGCGACTTTCTCCTTTCATGTGTGGCCTGAAACAAAATAGCAATTTTGTTGCCAAGGTTACAAAATTGAGGATAATATCCGGATAAAGCCTGTGGGTACGGGTTTCAGCTCTGTCCTCCCCTTTTTCAGACGGAGTATTGGCAAGCGTTAACTATTAACTTGTTAATATTACTATAAACTGGTGCATGGTTAACTAAACAAAAACTTTTGCAGGGTGATTTGCAGCACTACAGCAGATGGCCGGTTATCGGGTTTTCTATCGATCATATCCAATAGGATGGCATTCAGTTTGTCCGGGATATCTTTATTATGGGTTTTTGGTTCTTTGGCGTTAGTTTTAAATATTGTCTGTATCATTTCAAGAGGAGTTGCTCCTTTATAGGGTTTTTCACCGGTCAGCATTTCATAAAAAATAACCCCCAGGGCGTAAATGTCACTGGCAGAGGAGTACCGGGAATCGAGGAGTTGTTCGGGAGCCAAATAGTTCAGGGTTCCCACTACCATGCCCGATTCTGTAACCCGGGATACAGACTGCGTCTTGGCAAGGCCAAAATCAAGAATTTTGACGAAATTCTCCTCATTTCCTTTTTTAACCAGCATAATATTGGCCGGTTTCAAATCCCTGTGAATAATGCCAGAGCGGTGAATCTCCACAAGAGCATCCAGGAGTTGGAGAATAATATCCAGGCTTTCCCCTGAAGATAACGGAGCTTTTTGCGCGATGACCCGGTCAAGGGTTTTGCCTTCCAGGAATTCCATGGCAATAAAAAGGCTTTGGTGGGGTTCGCCCCGTTCAAACACTCGAACGATATGGGGATGGCTCATGCTGTCGATAATTTGGCCTTCATCCAGGAAGCGTTTATGGTAAACCGCATCATATACATATTCATCCTTCATCAGTTTCAGGGCCAGGGTTTCTTTTTTGGTTCCCTTCCGGTAAACCGCTTTAAAAATATTTGCCATGCCCCCGGATTCGATCTGTCCGATTATTCGATATTTACCGATGTAATTTTTCTTTCTCCAGAAATCGATCATTTTGACCAGGTTTTTTAATGATGAAAGGGCAATATAAGACAGGACAGAGAACCCAGCCGCTGCCAGGAGAATAAACCACCACTGCTGCCAGAAGGGGTAGAGAACCGATATGTTTAATGAAGCACCTTGCTTATTCCAGATACCGTCGTTATTGCAGGCGGTTACCCGGAATGTATATTTCCCCGGTGGAATGTTGGTATAGATGGCGATTCGGTCTTTTCTTTCTCCTGATGCCACCCATTGGGTTTCAAATCCTGCCAGGATATATTTAAACTTCACCCGGCGGGGCTCGGAAAGACTTAGGGCTGTATAGTGGAATTCTATTTTTTTTATATCCGGGTCCAGGATCAACGGGGTAATCAATGGGGTCTTAACCTGGACCGATTTGCCGTCCAGTACGATTTTTTCGATTCGCACCGGTGGGGCAACCGGGTTTATTTTTTTATTATTAGGGTCCACCGAAACAACGCCTTTGGTGGTGGGGAACCATATCCGACCATCTGCGGTCCTGCATCCTGCCGGTTGAAAACCGCCATTGCATTCATTGGCTTTCATCCCATCTGCTTTGCCGAATAGAAAAGCATTTACCCGTGGGATTTTTCCTCCGACAAAATCCATGAGCACCTTTTTCTGTACCCAGGATATACCTTTGTTCCCACTCATCCAAAAGATGCCGTTATCATCTTCGATGATGTGATAGACAGTACTGTCTATTAACCCGTTCCCTGCGGTAATGGGAACGATCTTGCCGTCGTTAAAATAATTGAGTCCATTATCTTCCGTACCGATCCATAATGTGCCCGGATTGTCCCTGTCCTCTATGATTGAGAAAACCGAATCGGAAGACAAACCGTTTTTTTTGGTGTAAATAGTAATGTGTTCATCTTTAAGACGGTTGATGCCGCCGCCGTCGGTTCCTATCTCCTTTTTTTTAAGCGGAACAGGCCGGATCTTGTACCGATCCAGAGATTTCCCCGGTTATCCCTACAAAAATCGTTTATCACATTGATTTGCGAGAATTGTGGGGGGTGGTACAGGGAAGAAAAATTTCCCTTTTTAAACACACTTACCCCTTTTCCCTGGTAACCAACCCACAAATTTCCTTGCGAATCTTCCTGCAGCGCTTGCACAACATGATGAAGTAATCCACTTTCTTTGTCCCCTTTGGTGAAGCTCTTAAACTCCCCGTTTTTAAACATGATGAGGCCGCCGCGGGTCCCGGCCCAGAGAGTTTTGTCCCTGGTTTCATAGAGTACGGTTATGCGATTATCCGGGATGCCGGAGATGCTGCCTTTATTAAAAACATCGAACGTCACACCGTCAAATCTTACCAGACCGCTGCCGGTTCCAATCCACAAATAACCGTCGCTGGTTTGCAAAATGTCGGAAATATTATTCTCCGGAAGTCCATCATCGGTGGTCCATTTTTTGTGAATATACTGGGTAATCTGCTTTTGCGGGTCCAGTCCCGAAAGGTGTAAATTGACTGTCCAAAACAGCCCGGCCAGCAAAAGTAATGTGATTTTAACATTTGCCATTGCCCCTGTATTATATCCAATGGAAGATATAAAAACAATGGGGGGGGTTAGTAGTTGGCAGTTGGCAGTTGGCGAGTAAGAAGAGAAGAAAGTGAAAAGATAAGTTTAAGGTTTCCCCAAACGTTGGAAGCAACAACCCTTTTCTCGATTCAATTCAATTGCAAAAGAGTTCTCCCGCCTGGTTTGTTTAGGTAAGGAAACCTTTAGATGGCGCGTATGCGCCTTCTACGGCTCCCCGCGCCGCGGGGTTTTAATCATTCTCCAACAGATCGATTACAATGGCGCCGTTTCTTTCCGAATCCCTTAAAAGGCGCCCGGTTTCATCCACCCACATCTTGAGATTTACACCGGCCATGATAATATCCAGGGGCCAGCTTTTATACACTTTACCGTTGATGGTAATTTGCTCCTGGTCCTTTACCGTAACCTGTACCGGGAGCAATTGCATGGAAGAAGGGTGAAAAATCTTGAAATGAACGGTTTTCCCTTTTTCCCTGGGGACGCCAGCCAGGAGAAAAGCAAAGAGGCTCATGTTATTGTTATCGATGAGATAGACTTTATCTGTAAGCTTAATGGTACGTTCGATCGGGGTCCCGGACTTTACAACCTTTTCTACTATCTGGTCTTGGGAAAACCGGCAGTCAATAGAATACTCAATGGTTCCTGCCTTTCCCTTTGCTTTGTATGCCAGCGGAGTTCCGCTGGTATCTATTTCCCATTCACTTGATGCGTTTAACCCTTGCAGATTCAGTTGGGTGCTGCATGTATATACATATGCCTGGCTGTCCTTTTTCTTTTCAAAACTCTTTAATGTAAAGGTTTCCGTGCCAATTGACTTCCCGTTAGCAATGTAGTTGTATGTGTAGGCTTTCCCCACGCTCCATGGTATATTTTTAAAGGAACCCAGGCCGGTAGTAGTTGTACCTTTCTTCATTGAGCCTGCTTTGTAATCCAGCACTTCCATTTTTTTGGGGTTAAATGAAGTCTGGGTGCCGAGGCGGATATGTCCTGAATCCACGAAATCGATCTCGTGGGCAGTTGAATCCACAGGTATCCAACCTGCCTTGCCCATGTAGATTTCATTCCACACATGTTGGCCGAAACTTCCACCGTAGTATGGCGCATACATGCACCCGCTGACTTGACGGGCAGGGATTCCCACGGCCCGGCAAAAAGCAGTAAGCAAGCGAGAGTGGGATGCACATTCGCCTTTCCTGGTATCAAAGGTATGGCGGGCAGAGCCACCAGGGATTTGATAGGGAATCTCCTCTGCCACCCATTTGCTCAGGCGCTGCGCCGCTTCCCACGAATCTTTCGAACCTTTGGTCAGTTCCCTGGCTTTCTTCACCAGCACCGGGTCGTCTGACTCTACCAAATTCTCAGGCTCAAGATACTTTTTCAGCTCCTTATTTCCTTTAAAATCCGTTGGGAAAGGCGGAGCATCTTCACCATTATATCGTTTATGCTGAATCTCAAAAATCCCATCGATGAGGTTATCCTTTATTGTACCGGTAAATTTTTGACCGGGGACATTCAGGCTCTCCGGTGTAATCCACTCTCCCATGGACAGGATAGTTGCCTTGATTTTCATATAGGAAATGGCTTTGTAATCCGCAATCGCCAGGTCCACTTTGGCAAAGATCGTATCATCCAGTTCCGCTCTCTTGATTTTGCCCACCACCGCACCATCTGCCAGGTAGATATCTACACCGTTTGGATAGGTTGCCCTGAGGAGTTGCCCATTTTCCCTCCTAACCCAGATTTTAGTCGACACACCCGTCTTCAGGTCAAGCATATCAAGAGCCAGGGCGTTGTATTCATTCCCGGCAAGGACCAATTTTTCCGTACCTTTCCTGGTATACGTCACTTTATGTAACTCACCCTCCTGTATATCAATGGTTTGGTAATTTTTCTTTTGTTTTTCCTTCGCTTCCCCCAGGTCTTTGAGCACGCGAGTGAAATATAAAGGATCTCCCAGGAGTACATCCGGGGAGAGTGTCAGTTTTTGGATTTACCGTCTTGCCTGGAGGTAAAAACCGCGGTATCCTTATCGATAACCAGGTTACCCCCCATTTCCATCGTACCCACCTTAACTTCGCTGTCGTAGTACGTGTACTTGCCGGTGCCGGGATCCATGTGGTATACCTCTGAAATCTTTGTATCAAACGCCTGCCCCAGGACAGTAAGGGCGATAAACGCTTTATTCTTTATTATTGTCACAGGTTTCCCGGCCTTTGTATCTGGGGTGACTTCCATTTCCGAGTATCCCATCAGTTTGCCGTTGATTTCAATGCCGTAGAAAAACGTTTCGGCTTTGTCTAACGTGCCAAAAAGAAGTACCGCAGAAAAGAGTAAAAGTAATAGCCATAAACCGTGTGTTCTTAATTGTTTCATTTTCATACTCATTTTTAACCTCCTAAATTGTTTTCTTTGTCGTATTGTCATCTTAATCCTGTAACATATAACAGATACGTAAATCAAACTCAAATAGTTTCAAGAAATTTAATATTAAGCGTTTATTCACCACTTTATTCTTTTAAGAGTATCGAGAAGGGATTTGCAAATAAATTCTATATTTGGTATACTTTTAAAGGAGATTTATGATATATATGAAGGATGCTTCTATATATAACGTTGGTGAGAGCGTAAAAGGAGGTGAAAAAATGAAATCTTTTTTCCCGATAATCATGTGGCTGGAAGCGGCCCCGAAACATATGAATTTTAATCAACATACAGCCGCAGCATTTTTTGACAGATCGTTTGAAGATATCGCTTCTCTCAATTGCAATACAGTGAGGCCTTCGAATCTTCCACTCCCCTATGTGGATCAATTAATGACCAGCGCTGCAAACCACGGGTTAAAGGTTATTTTAGACCCCCAGTGGGGGCATAACCTGATGCAAATGACACCCACCCAGATATTAAATAGCTGGGAAACAAAAAAAGCAGAAATTACAAGAGATGTTATTAACCCCTTTTCCGGTTATGAGAATCTTTTGGGGTACGCGGTAACCGATGAACCACCTGCTGACAAAATAGAGCAGTGGAAACTAACCGTAAAAATGTTCCATGAATTAGACCCGGCTCACCCGGATTATACATGTTTTAATAAACCTGGGGTACTGGAAAATGTAGTTAACGATGATAGTGTCCCCCAGGCCAATTGTGTGTTTGATAATTATCCCCATGAAAAGTCTGTCCCCATCAACACCATGGGAAACTGGTATAGTTTGTATAAAGACTTTTATGATGGTTGTAAGGCAAGGCCTCATTTACCGCAGATATCCACGGTGGCGGTGTTTAAAAATGACAGACCCTGGCGGAGACCCACCCCTACTGAATTTCGCACCACTATTTATACCTCTTTAGCCGCCGGTGCCACAGGCATCATGTTTTTTATTTATATGGACTTCCAGACAGAGGTGGAGAAATTTGAATGCCTGGTGGATTCCGATTGGAAGCCGTACCCTTTTTATCACACGGTTAAAGACGTTGCCGCAGAACTGAAACAGGTAGGGCCGATTTTGCCCGAACTCCGACGAAGCGGAGACGTGACCGGATGGCATCCCTCAAACCGCACATTAAGAATTACATATCAAGACCCAATCGAGCGGAGATATTTTATTATCGCCAATAAAGACCCTGACCCTGATCACCGTACCATCAAAAGGTATCTCCGGTTAAAAGGACCCACTTATTGCCTGGAGGATATCTATACTGGAGACATTTTCAAAGCCAATGACAATGGAGCTGCCAGGATCACACTCCCCCCTGCCCATGGTCGGGTGTTAAAAGAGAGGATTGCACCAGGTCCTCCTTTTGGCTCCTTTGACTCACCTGAATACGGCAGTCAAAATCTGTCCGGTGCTGTTGCTGTGACTGGGTGGGCCCTGGATGATATTGGAGTTGACCGGGTGGAAATCAAACGCTCACCCGTTCTTGGAGAGCCCGGGACCACTATTGGAAGTGACGGGTTAGTATTCATCGGCAATGCTGTATTTGTTGAAGGGGCCCGTCCGGACGTTGCAGAAAAATATCCTGACTACCCCAATAACCATAAGGCTGGTTGGGGATACATGCTGCTGACCAATTTTTTACCCAATAAGGGGAATGGGGTGTTTTTACTCCATGCCACTGCTTATGACATCGATGGTAACTCGACACCCCTGGGCCAAAAAACCATCACATGCAATAATGCCCAGTCAAAAAAACCATTCGGCACCATTGACACTCCTTCGCAAGGCGGGACAGCCTCTGGAAAACGTTATGTTAACTGGGGCTGGGTATTAACCCCTCCCCCTAACCGGATTCCCTATGACGGGAAAACCATAAAGGTATTTATCGATGGGAAATTCATCGGACACCCCAATTACGGGATTCGTCGAGAAGATATCGTCAGTGCCTTCCCGGAATGCCTGAACAACCAGGAAGACCGCGGAGGTGTTGGGTATATGATCATCGATACCACAACATATGAAAACGGCATCCATACCATTTCCTGGGCTGCCGTGGACAGTGCAGGGAATAAGGAAGGAATCGGGAGCCGGTATTTTCGCATACAGAATTAAATGCCTAAATCCAGGGACGGAACTTTGAAATTTGGATTTTTTGGGGGAAAAAGTCGCTGGACAGGAACGCAAGTTATTTCTCATCCAGGCTTAAATAATATTCGAGTTCTTCGTGAAAAAGAAAATCATCGGAATTATCAACCGCCGCTGCCATCTCCATATCGCTTTCCCATGCATCCTCTCCCTCATTATCCGGCAAAGGGAAATAGGGTCAGCCAAGAAATCAGGTTTTTTCACCTTTCTGGAGTCTTAAAATGAAAAGTTCTCCCTCTTCGACCAGATCAGGCTCTGTTCTATTGTGCTCCAGCATTCCTTTAATAATCTTGCGGGGAATTCCCATGCCCATATGTTCCAGGTAACCATAATCTCGCATGATATCCTTAAGTAATTGGTTGCGCGCCGAACGGCAGCCGGTTTTCATTCTTTCCGGTGTGATGCCGTTAGGGAGGCGTCCGGGAGATACGATTTCCAGCCTGTCGGAATAGATGGAAAGCTCGATGTTTGTACCGGACAAAAGATAGTCCCTGTGTACTAATGCATTAACCACTGCTTCCCGTACAGCTTCTTCAGGATAGTCCCTTCGTTCCTTCCGGCGTGCTCCATTTTCCAGGTAAGCTTCAACTTTAGTATTACGGCGGACAAAATAAATAGCCTCTTCCACCAGGCCGCTTTCTACCATTCCCTCGGTCCCCAACAGCGGTGTAATGGCTCCTTGCAAGTAGGCCCTTTCTATAGAATTATAATCTTTTTCACGACCGGGATAAGCCACGGCATCTATCCCTGATTGGGGTAAGAACCGTTTTGGGTTTTTCCCGAATAAAAGCAAGCCGGCCACCGAAGCGGCTGGTTCAATCGAGTTGTTTTCCTGGGTCATTATCTCTGTATTGACAAGGAGTTTTTTCCAGCCATCCCTATCTTCATCCGCGGGCACTTCCTGCTGCCTGATACGAACAAAGTAATCTCGAAGCCTGCGCCGGTCAAAGTCGTCCAGTGTTGTCCCGATAACCGCCCTGGTTTCCAGCCGGAAAACCCCTCTCTGTTGAAATAACCGTTCCAGTTCTTCCGGGCTGGTTTCACGACTCTGGCTGCCTACCCGGATGTAATAGGTCCTATGGTTATTATGCCACAGGTGGTGGACACCCCAACCGCGGTCAACATAAACAACAGCGATATCTTTACCCGGCTCAACGTCCCGGATCAACTGGAAATAGGGAATTAATTCGGGTCTTATCTTATCACGGCAGGTATTCATTACCCATTCTTCAAGGTTCTTTCGAGTAAAGCCCGCAATAGAACCGTCATCCTCAACACCCAAAAGGACATACCCACCTGCTAAATTTGCAAACGCCACAAGTTCTTTGGCGAGAGCCCGATTGTCTATGGGACCGGCCTTGAATTCAACCCCGGAATTCTCACCATTTTTGACCAGTTCTAAAAGCTCTGCCTTTGTCATAAATTGATTTTAAAGGAAACCCGGCAATATTTCAATAGGGAATTCTATTTTATCCAGTTTTCCGTCATAAAATTTGACCAGATTTCTCTGAGTTTCGGAAATATGGTGTCATTGCTTACTTGACTGGCTACTTTTTTTACGACTGATCGACTCCAATTCGCTCGGGAGTAAACCCATAAAATGTATGTCCGGACCATTTTTTTGACTTGAAAAATGATTGGGACGTGGTCCCAATGATTTTTTTGCCTCGAAAAACGATTGGGAGATGCTCCCAATGATTTTTTTGCTTTGAAAAACGATTGGGAGATGCTCCCAATGATTTTTTTACTTCGAAAAATGATTGGGAGGTGCTTCCAATGATTTTTTTGCTTCGAATCCAGGGACGGGACTTTGAAATTTAGGAGGAAGGAGACAGTGGAAAAATTGAATCAGAGTANNTTACATTAATAACCTTGTTACCCCCTGTAGAAACGTCAGGATGTCCGGTAGATAGGCATAAAAAGCAGCCTGCTTATATATAAAAACCAGTACTGCTTTTTAGTAAAAACCAGTCTGCTTTTTTGGGCTTTGTTTGACTTCTAAACCATTTTTGATCAGGATATAATCCTATTTCCAGTAGAAGCCCTTTGGTTTCCGAGGTGGAAATAGTTGTTGAGAAAAAGGGACATGCAAGAAAGACATACCGCTAATAGGTAACCATACTTCCATACTTGGCCTGGCAGAATTTTTTTGAGAAGTAATCAGAACCTCTTGGTGTAAATATGACAATAGGGAGTGCCATTTTTCTTCTGGTAGTATTGTTGATGGTAGTCTTCTGCTTTCCAGAAGGTTGAAGCCTTTGTCAGACGGGTTGCTACCTTGAGACCTTTGGCTTTCAAGATATTGATCAATTGTTGCGCGGTTTCCTTTTGCTTGTCATCCAGGTAAAAAATCTCAGACCTGTACTGTTCGCCGATATCCGGTCCCTGCCGGTTGACATGAGTCGGGTTATGGGTTTCGAAAAAGAGTTTCACCAACTCTTCATAGCTGACTTTTGACGGATCATAGATGACTTCCACCGCTTCCGCATGACCTGTGGTGCCGGAACAAACTTCTTTATAAGTGGGATTTTTCTTATGACCGCCAGTATACCCCACCGTGGTAAGAAGCACCCCTTTGGTTTTCTGGAAATGATATTCCGTGCCCCAGAAACAACCGGAGGCAAAAATCGCCCGTTCTGTTTTTTCAGCGGGCACAAAATTCATTGAAATGGAATTGACGCAGTGACGTGTATTTTTTTTGGTGAACCCTTCTCCAAAAAACACATGCCCCAGGTGACCGCCGCAGTTAGCACAAAGGATTTCCGTGCGTCTGCCATCCGGTGCCCGTTTTACCGCCCCGGGAATCTCATCATCAAAACTGGGCCAACCAGTCCCGGAATCAAATTTATCTTCCGACCTGTAAAGCGCCGCGTCACACTGCTTACAGGTGTAAATACCCTTGGCTTTATGATTGTAATATTTCCCGGTAAACGCGCGTTCGGTTCCTTTGTGGAGAATCACCCGTTGTTCTTCCTTAGTCAATGAATTGTATTTGGATTTCATCGGCTGCTTCTCCTCACTCTGTACAAGGGCAAAAGCCGTAATTACCATGAAAATAGCCAATAATAACGGTTTGTTAACCCGGAATCGACTTAATTTTTCTTTTATGTTTATCTTCATTTTGCTGCTCCTTATTTTTTTTTCGTTATGAGGGAAGTAATAGTATAAAAACCGGAAAAATTCAATTTA
>WVZO01000436.1:10515-11681 GCA_011772425.1 Candidatus Aminicenantota bacterium | reverse complement strand
GCATTGCACTCATTAAAGAGTAGACGGCTTATCATCACGTATAGCCATCTATTAAAAAAGAGGAGACGACTCATCATCGAGTATAGTCGTCTAGTAAAAAAGAGGAGACGGCTTATCATCGAATATAGCCAGCTATATAAAAAAGAGTAGACAGCTTATCATCACGTATAGCCATCTATTAAAAAAGAGGAGACGGCTCATCATTACGTATACCCATCTATTAAAAAAGAGGAGACGGCTTATCATCGAGTATAGTCGTCTAGTAAAAAAGAGTAGATGGCTTATCATCGATGTATAGTCAGCTATTAAAAAAGAGTAGACGGCTCATCATCACATATAGCCATCTATTAAAAAAGAATAGACGGCTTATCATCGAGTATAGTCGTCTAGTAAAAAAGAGTAGACATCTCATCATCCATGACCGGTTATCTTTACATTTCTTTGCGGGAGAAGAAAACAGAGACAGGACGTCGATACTCCGTAACAAAAAATCCTATCCCTGGAACAGGGCATCGATGCTTCTTTACAGGATCTCTTACCCATGGATCAGGGTGTTCATTTTTTTATTGGAATTTCTATCCTGGGGACAGAGATTTTTGTCTAACATATTTTAACCGACTTTTGTTTGATGAGAACAAAGGTCGTAAAACGCTGCCTTTTTCCCGGCCCTTTTTCTTACTCCTGCGGTGCCGGGGGGGGAACCAATAACTCCACATTCTCCACTTTAAACTTCTGGAAATGAAGCATTATCTCATAAAACAACATCGGGACCCGCGCCATGGTGTCCAATAATTCCCTCACCTCCGGTTTCTTCTCCAGCCCGGCCGCGTTATCTTGCGCGGCCTTCTCATGCCTCTTGCACTCCACCTCAAGCCTCTTAAACTCCACCTCATGCTTTTTACGCTCCTCCTCCAATTGGCGCTTCAACTCCTCCACCGCTTGTTCCAACTCCCTTTCCCTCTCCCTTACATCCTTTTCACTTATAAAACATTGCCCCCTTGTTAAAAAGTAACCAATCCATGGATATATCAAAATCCTCTGAAAGCCGGCGCTGCGTATCGATGGAAAAGGGGCCAGACAAGTAAAACTCAAAAAACGTTCAGACTGCCCATCCTGAAACTCCTATAAAACTCTATCAGAACTTTTTTTGCCTCCGGCGGCCAAAG
>WVZO01000436.1:0-10510 GCA_011772425.1 Candidatus Aminicenantota bacterium | reverse complement strand
TCAACTTCTTCTCTTCTTTTCTTCCTACTTCCTACTTCCTACTTCTTACTTCTCTTCTTCGTGTTTCTTCGTGTAACTTCGTGGCTAAAAAAGCGGCTAAAAAAATAGGCAGCGGATTAATGGCTTGACTAAAAAGACAAAATAAGGGAAAATAACAGCTTAATAAATGACCACGGAGTTAAGACATCCAGATGACTGATGAAAAAAAAATTAAGTGGAAAAACACACTGAATTTGCCGCAAACAGACTTTCCCATGAAAGCCCAACTGAACCGGAAAGAACCGCAAATTCTTAATAAATGGAAAGAATTGGATATTTATCACAGAATTTTGGAAAAACGCAAGGATGCCGATCTCTACATCCTGCACGACGGCCCTCCCTATGCCAACGGCAATATCCACTTGGGACACGCATTAAATAAAATCCTCAAGGATTTTATCGTCAAAACCAAAACCATGGAAGGCTTCCAGGCACCATACGTACCCGGATGGGATTGCCACGGCCTCCCCATCGAAATCAAAGTAGATAAACAATTGGGCCCCAAAAAACAAGAGATGAATATTAGCGATATCAGACGAAAATGCAGGGAATATGCAGAAAAGTTCATAAACATTCAGCGGGAGGAATTTATGCGGTTGGGAGTCTTTGGTGAATGGAACAATCCCTACACCACACTTGATCCCATCTACGAATCAACCGTAATCAATTATTTTAAGTCCTTTGTGAAAAACAACAATGTGCTGAGAAAAAAACGGCCGGTTTACTGGTGTACCTCCTGCGCCACTGCCCTGGCTGAAGCCGAAGTGGAATATGCCAACCATACATCGCCCTCCATTTATGTGAAATTCCTTTTAAAAGATATCCCCGGCTTCCTGGAAAAATTCAAAGATAAAGAAATTTTTGTGCTCATCTGGACCACCACTCCCTGGACCATCCCGGCTAACTTAGCCATTGCCGTGCAGCCCGAATACGACTATGCCCTTTTTGAATTAAACGGCGAATATTACATTGCTGCCGCCCGCTTAATTCCTGTTATCGCGGAATTGACAGGTGGAGAATACAAATTATTGAAGGAATTTAAAGGGAAAGACCTTAACGGCCTCAACACCCTTCACCCCTTGTATAACCGTAATTCCATCATCATCAATACAGATTATGTGGAACTGGACCAGGGAACGGGTTGCGTGCACACGGCCCCGGGCCACGGAGAAGAAGACTACAAGGCGGGCCTGGACTATGGACTGGATATCTATTCACCCGTAGACTCCGCGGGTCTTTTCGACGATACCACAGGAAAATACAAAGGAAAACACATTTTTAAAAGTAATGCTGAAATCGTAGAAGATTTAAGGACCAATAACCGGCTGGTGTACGATACCACCGTGGAACACTCCTATCCCCACTGCTGGCGCTGCAAAAAACCGGTGATTTTCAGGGCAACGGAACAGTGGTTTATTGCCATGGATACGGCAGATTTAAGAAAAAACGCCCTGGAAGAGATCAGACAAGTACGCTGGCTGCCTAAATGGGGCGAAGAACGCATTTACAATATGGTTGCCACCCGGCCGGACTGGTGCATTTCCCGGCAAAGAGACTGGGGAGTGCCCATCCCGGTATTTTACTGCAAGGACTGCGGCGAACCCCTGTTAAGTCTTGAAGCCGTCCAAAAAACCGAAGAGCAATTTCGGGTCCATGGTTCCGATTCCTGGTATACCGGGGAAATCTCCGAATTTTTACCGGCTGGTACCACCTGTTCCAATTGTGGAAGTAAAAATTTTAAAAAAGGCATGGATATTATCGACGTATGGTTTGAATCCGGTTCCTCCTTTAACGTGATGGAAAATTACCGCGGGCACCGCTTCCCCGCGGATATGTACCTGGAAGGCGGCGACCAGTACAGGGGATGGTTTCACTCCTCGTTGTTGGTGGCGGTCAGCGCCAAAGAACAATCCCCTTACAAAACCGTTATTACGCACGGCTGGGCACTGGATGAACAGGGGCGGGCCATGTCAAAATCCCTGGGCAATGTGATGGTACCCCAAACCATTATCAACGAAAAAGGCGCGGAAATCCTGAGACTCTGGGTGGCTATGGTCAATTACCGGGAAGATATCAGGCTGGGGAATGAAATCCTCTCCCGCGTGACAGAAAGCTACCGGAAAATCCGCAATACCTGGAAATTTATGTTGGGTGTACTGTCTGATTTCAACCCCGAAATAGATACCCTCAAAGACCAAAACCTCCGGGAAGTAGACCTTTACATCCTCAGCAAACTCCAGCAGGTGAAGAAAAAAATTCTTCAATCTTACCAGGAGTTCGAGTATCATATTATTTACCATACCATCTCCAATTTCTTTACTGTTGACTTGAGTGCGTTTTATCTTAACATTATGAAAGACAATCTCTACTGCAGCGCGTCCAACTCTACCTCAAGGAAGACCGCCCAGGCCGTGATTTTTAAATTGTTGAAAGAGACAGTATTGCTGTTGGCCCCGGTTCTTTCATTTACTTGCGAAGAGGTATGGGAGCACATGCCGGAGTTCAGGGGTAAAGAAGCATCGGTGCATTTGCACCGGTTCCCGGAGGTGGAGAAAAAATACTTAGATAGACTAAATACCCCAAAATGGGAAGATATCATTGCTCTCAGGGACAGGATTTTAAAAGAAGTCGAAGAGGCCAGGAACCAAAAGATCATTGGCGATTCCCTGGAAGCGGAAATCGACATGGACGTTTCCGAAAAACATTACGACCTGGTTTCGGGCGAGATGGACCTGTTTAAAGAAATCCTGGTGGTTTCAAAAATAAACGTGAAACAAACGGAAGCGGATGAAACGCGTATCCATATCCGTAAATCAGGGGGCAAGAAATGCCCCAGGTGCTGGAATTGGTTTACAGGGGATACCTCAGAGAATAAATTCCCGGACCTCTGTCTGCGGTGTAACCATGTTGTAAAGGAGATGAATATTGACGCTGAAGAATAAAAAAAAGTACGTCGTGATTTTCAGTCTTATTATTATCCTGGACCAGGCTTCAAAAATTGTTATCCAATCAATTTTTAATGATAATCCCTATAAGGTTATTCACGTGATTAAAAACTTTTTCCTGATCCGGTACGTGGAAAACAAGGGTGCTGTTTGGGGGATATTTTCCCAATCCTCCAATACGATTATCCCCAAACTCATCACCATATTTTCGCTGGCGGCCCTTGTTATCGTGATTTACTTCTTTCTTAAACTTGAATCCAAATGCGCGTTTGAACTCACATCATTATCATTTATTATCGGCGGCGCTGTAGGAAATCTTATCGATCGCCTTAAACAGGGCTATGTCGTGGATTTCCTGGAGGTTTACGTTAAAAATTTCCGCTGGCCCACCTTTAATGTTGCCGATAGTTTTATCAGCATTGGTGTTATTCTGCTTATTATCTCAATATGGAGGGGAAAATGCACCCAATTCTAGTTAAAATTGGACCCGTCACGATTCATACTTATGGTTTTTTACTGGCCGTAGGGGTGGTGTGCGGTATTGGTTTAAGTTTAATCCTGGCAAAGAAAGAGAACCTGGATAAAAAGGTATTGGCAGATTTTCTTTTTTATGCCATCCTGGTGGGGCTGGTGGGGGCCAAGATCTGGTACTTCTTCACCGAGCTTGGTTACTACTTAAAGAATCCCGGGGAGATCCCATCCTTGATTACGTCAGCGGGGACCTTTCAAGGTGGAATAATCTTTGCCATTTTATTTGTGTTATGGTATGTACGGAAACATAAACTGGATTTCAAGGTTATCGGCGATGTACTGGCACCGGCAGTGGCCCTGGCCCACTTTTTCGGACGAATGGGCTGCTTTTCCGCCGGCTGCTGCTGGGGAAGAGAAGCCCATGACTCCCCCATTGCCCTGAAATTTACCAACCCCGAGACCACTACCGGCGTTCCCCATCATATTCCCCTCTGGCCTACGCAATTAATGGAAGCTATTCTAAACCTCTTAAACTTTATCATTCTCTTGTTTGTTTTTAGAAAGAAAAAATTCAACGGCCAGGTGTTTGTGCTGTATATATTTAATTATTCAATTATACGATTCTTCGTGGAATTCTTCAGGGGCGACGACGGCAGGGGTTATATTTTCGGAGGTACAGAACATCCCTTTACCAGCCTTTCGGTTCCCCAATTAGTCAGTATCATCGCAATTATTGTCGCCATCATGTTGTTCAGAAGATTTAAAAAAGCAGCCGCGAAGGCGGTCGGCGACCGCGCCCAAAAAGCGAAGGACGCGAAGGAACATGAAGAAGAGAAGAGGGGAAGTAGGAAGTAAGAAGTGAGAAGTAGGAAGTTGGCAATGACCAATGACCAATGACCAATGACCAATGACCAATGACCAATGACCAATGACCTCCCATGTGAAACATAAACGGTTTAAGGCCAGGAAAACCTATGCCCGATTGGATCATTTTTTAACCGAATCACTGACGGAAATGTCCCGGTCCCAGGTGGCCCATATAATCAAAGGAAATCACGTCAAATTAAACGATAAACCAATTTACAAAAAAAATATTGAAATCCATGAGGGAGATGTGGTGGATGTGGAACTGGTGGAACTTGACAGGGAGCAGAAAGAATACCGACCTTCCCTGGAATTGATCAAATTATTCGAGGACGATTACCTGTTGATTATCGATAAACCCTGCGGCGTTTCGGTGCATCCCGGTTCCGGTGAGCACCGGGAGACCATTTTGGATGTTTTTCGTTTTCTTTATCCCCGAATTAATGAAATTGAAGATGCAGAGCGTCCGGGTATTGTGCACCGGCTGGATAAGGATACTTCCGGGGTGCTTATTTTGGCAAAGGATACCAATACCATGAAACGCTTGCAGAAGCAATTCAAACGGAGGGAAATCAAAAAAACCTACCTGGCACTGGTATCCGGTGGTATGCGATACAGGAACGGTGTCATTGATGCGCCAATTGGCAGGTCTCTCCGGGACAGGACACGGTTTAAAGTAGTAGATAATGAGCAGGGGCGGGAAGCCATCACAGAATTTTCAGTGATCCGCTATTATCCGGACCGTGATTTTTCCTTTGTAAAGTTATTTCCCCACACCGGCAGGACCCACCAGCTTCGAGTTCATCTTTCCTATTACGGCAATCCCATTTTGGGGGACCGTGTCTACGGTAAACATCACACCTTTAAGCGATTGGCCCTTCACGCTTATTCCCTTGAATTCCGTCATCCCATTACCGCGAATATCATTCAGTCATACTCGGTATTGCCGGAGATTTTTAGACGTTACCTGGGAAAGAAAGACCGGAATTGCTGAAATTGAACATTGAATGTTGAATAGAAAATAGAAATAGTATATAATTGTCCCTGAGATGAATATGAAGAGATTACAATTCATTCTAATAATCCTGTTGGCTCTGCTTTGTTTCTTTTGTCTCAACTGCAGCAAAAAACAGCCTTCGGAGCAAGTTACTGAGACGGATGAGAAGGCAGGGGCAGAAGCAGTTACGCCCATTGAAGACAGGATCATCTTGCAAATAAATGAGAAACAAATATCCAACAAAGATTTTAAGCGATTTCTCCAGGTTCAATACCCCGGTTTAGCAGAAGACCCAAACCAGGAACTTCCTCCCCGATTGATGTCGCGAATTTTCGATTCTTTTGTGGAACATCGAATTATTTTATATTTCTCTGCAAAGGCTCAAATTCCAATGCATCAAATGGATTTCGATGAATACCTGAGTAATTTAAAAATTCCCCGGGAAAGCATCGATCAAGCAGCCCATGCTGATGCGGTTAAAGTTCAGAAATTTTTATACTATAACGTGTACAACCACATCGAAGTATCTGATAAAGAGGTCAATGAATACTACCGGAAAAATCTCGATGAATTCCGGAAAAAAACTGAAGTTCTGTTGTACCAGATATTGGTAAAAGACAGAGAAACTGCCCTGAAAATCAGGGGAGAATTGAAAAATTCCCCCCAAAAATTCGAAGAGCTGGCTAAAAAACAATCCATATCCATGGAAGCTTCAAAAGGCGGCTTAATGGGATACTTTGAAAAAGGAACCCTGCCAAAAGATATGGAAGACGTGGTTTTTTCACTACCGCTAAACACCATTAGTCCTGTGGTGGAATCATCATACGGCTTTCATATTTTCAAAGTCACTAAAAAGAAACGAGAACGCCTGTTGTATCTAAAAAAAGTAAAATCTGAAATTAAAAATAAACTGCTTTCCAATAAACTGAGGGAAGCCTATCGAAAATTTTTAAACCAGGCAAGAGAAAGCTTAAAAATCAATATTAACTACAAAGAATTATATTTTCAGTACCAACCGGTTAATAATAATACCAATACTATAGGAGATATAGGAGATGAAAATAAATAAACAAATAATTTTAACAACACTGGTCATTCTTCTTTGCAACTTTTTGGGCTTTTCAGAGGTAATTGAAAAGATCTACGCAGTTGTCAATGGGGAACTGATTACCTATTCCGAATTAAAAAGTGCGGAATTGGATTTGACCAGGGCACTGGCCCAACAGTACGAAGGAGAAGAATTGGCAAAACAGGTAGCAGAGATGAAAAAAACCCTATTGGAGCGGCTGATTGAACAAAAGTTAATCCTTTCCTACGCCAAAGAGAAAAACTACGACGTTGATGGTGAAGTGGAACTCCTTATAAAGGATGTGAAAAAGCAAAATAATCTCAATACAGATGAAGAGTTAAGACGTGCGTTGGCATCACAGGGAATCAATTTCGAGGAGTGGAAAAAACAGATCAAAGAGAATAGGATCCAGGGAAGATTCATCAGTGAAATGATCGGACCGAAAATAAACATCGACAGCTCTGCCATTATGGAATATTACAAAAAAAATATTAAGGACTATACCCTACCCTTAAAACTCACATTGAATTGTATTTTCCTTGATAAAGCCAACTACCTGGGTGAACGGCTGCTTAAAGAAAAAATGGCAACCATTGATGGGGAAATGAAAGCCTCGTCATTTGAAGAAGTGGCCAAAAAGTATACTGAGCTTCCTGGTGGGGAAATATTGCTTGGAGAGTTTAAACAGGGTGAACTGGATTCCGCCCTTGAAGAAGCCGCTTTGAAATTAAAGAAAGAGGAAATCTCCGGTTGGGTAGAGACTGACAATGGCTGGTACATCCTGCAGTTAATCAAACGAGTAGAGCCCCAATTGGTGGAGTACAAAAATGTCCGGGCTGAGATCGAGAATAAATTAAGAATGGAAGAGCAGAACAAAAAACTCGACGAATATATAGAAGAATTAAAGAGAGAAAGCTACATCAAGATATACGAAGACTTCTGATGTCGCGTCAAGCCTTAAATGACGCACAGGAAGTGTAAAAATACATCGATATATCATACCACTGCAAGAAAAGATTTAAATTCGAAGCACGAAGCACGAAATCCGAAACAAATTCAAATGACCAANNATTAGAGGTCTTTAAAGATGTTTTGGACATTTGAACATTTGAATTTCGGATTTGTTTCGGATTTCGATATTCGAATTTCGGATTTATCTACCTACTAATGAAACCCAATACCAAATAGGAAAACCCCAACCGTCAATTAAACCTTGACATGACACTATAAGTGGATAAACAAACCGGCACTTAGTCGGGTGCGGTTGTAACCGGAATAATTAAGGAAACGCACATCTGCCCGAAACGACAGCATTCCGGTTACATAGAGATGGAGTCCCCCACCCAAAAAGGTGAATGCCTCATAATCATCAAAATCAAGAGTAATACTCTTAAAATCCACTCCAAACCCGGCAATGGCATAAGGTGCAAATTTCCCGAATTTGGGGCGAAACTTGACGCCGCCAGTAATGGCATTGGACAACTCTGGAGCCTCGGTATTCGCTTTCTTGTACAGCTCAATCTCAAATTTTACCATGGGAACCAGGAACCCCATGCTTGCACTAAGGCCATAGGTCAGGCGGGAGGGTTTGTTAATCGTACCAATGATTGCACCCACCTCAATAGAATAGAGGTGCACTGCATAAGAACAAACCAGCAACACAACCGTAAACACTGCAATCTTTTTAACCATTTAACTCTCCTTTATTTTTTGCTTTATACATTTTGCAACTTTCCTACCTTATTCTGGCTTCCTGGAATAGGGGTTTGCCGTAATAGTCCATCTCAACACCCTTGACGTGGCTCTTCACATAGATGGAATACCGCTGCTGGCAAATGGGCAGGATAACCCCATCTTTAATCATTTTTTCCACGANNCTTCATTTTTCAGGTACTTCATCTCATCCAGTTGATTAAGCAATTTCAAATAGGTTTCATCAAACCTGGCAAAACTCATTTCCTTTAAAATAATTTTAATTTTCTCTTCTATGGGCATGCGCCGATTAAAGGTTTTACCCATGAGAAGATATTTGACAGAGGTATTATTCATATAATTGATTAACTGGCTGTCACTGATATAGATCGTTTCAATGGGTGTACTCCTTTTTTTCATAAACTCATTAAAGGGTTCTTCCATTTTCTTTAAAGAGGAAAGAATGTACAGTTTCACTCGTGAATACCGCAGGATGGACCGTACCTGTCGACGAGAAAAGGAGCGAATATTCAAACTCACAGGTGATTCCTCGTTGGACGTCAGGGCATGCAATTCCAGCAATTTCGTATTCATATCCTGGTTCCAGGACACATAAAAATTCTTTAGCAGGGAATACAAGGCGATACGGGTATTATCACCTACCTTACCCTCCGGGAATACCAGGTAAATGTTTTGAAAAACACCGGCATTCAACTCGATGAATTTTTCATCCAGCATCCCCGGTTCGGAAAGGAACACATCAGGATAATAATAATCGTAAAAAACAACCCTGAGAGTGTCCAGGTAACTACGTCCTCCCGGGTAAAACGGATTGGGTTTTAGTATAATATAGCGGTTCTTTACCCACTCAACCGGGTAAAATATTCCTGAGAAAACCTGGTCACTGCCTGCGGTGAGCACCAGTTCAGGAACAGTTAGTGAAGCGATAATATTGGGTTCATCGTACAATAACTCGATGAGTACTCTATTTTTTTGGGACTGAGGGCGGATGGATTTTATCATCCGTCTCAATTTTCGCGACGCTGCCAGGTTCATATCTAAGAACAGTTTTAATGATACTCTTATATTTTGGGGGGTAATGGGTCTTCCATTTGAGAAACAGGCATTTTCTTTTAGTAAGAGGCTTAATGTGTGGCTCTGCTTATCATAGTTATATTCCTGGAAGATATGTGACTCAATATCCCCATTTTTTTTTAAATAGAAGAAATTCTCATAAATTAGAGAATAAAAAATCAGGTTCGAATAACTGGATGGCGTGTAAGCAAAATCTTCCGGTTCATTGAGTCGTATACTGATTTCACCGCCGTAATAAGGTTTTACAGCGAAAATAAAGGACATCGCCAAAAGAGCAACAGCGATTTTGCTGATTTTTATTTTTGTTAAATTACTCATTCCTTTTGCTCGCTCTTCTTACTCCAAAACTGCAGCTTATACTCATCGTACTGGTATTCGTACCGGTATCCGGCATCAGCAGGGGGCTGTTTTGATTTCTTTTTCTTTACATACACCCAGAATCCCCGGGCTGCTTTCCATAGGCCGTCGGAGATAAAAAAAATTTCACCGTTGATTTTATTCTCAAACACCAGCTGCCTACTCCCCTCATCAATTTTGTAGAAATACAATTTATCACTGCCGCGGGAAAAATCACTGGTTGCCAACCACTGCCCATTAAGGCAGCAAAGCGAAGCCCCTCGTTCATCCTCCTCTACAGTCAACTCTTCGAAATTATCGGCCAAAAACCTGTACTTGTAATCCCGGTCAACAATATGAATAGAATTTAAGATTTTCGTGTCTTCCCTGATGGAAAAATCCAGCGCATAAAAGGGTGGAACTTCTTTTTCAAAATAACCCTGGTTTCTACCTGTTAATTGCCCCGGCTGCCCCGATTGAAAAAGGCTAAAAGGAGCCATGATTAACTTGTTTTCAAAATAATTCTTTCCCACAGCATAGCACGCACCAGCAAGGTATTGGTTATTATTTAATTCGATCCGCCTGAAGGGGACAAAGTTAACATTGATTTCCTTCACATTTTCCCCCGGCGAACCCGCCTCTTCCCAGCGAACATTTTGAAAAGCAAGTATCTTTGAGTATTTAGAGAAATTGCTGCCAACAGAGATGTATAATAGTGCACCGGAATCAGAATCTTCAAAAAAGACAGATAATTTCCCCTCATATTCCCTAACCGGGTAATAGGGTTTTTTCCATTTGAGCTGATAGGTAAAAAATCTATCCAACTGGTTCTTATTGAGTCTAAAGAACTCGATTTTCTCCGGGTAATAAAATAAAAATCTCAATTGTCCTTGTTGATCCAAAAAGGATTTAGTATCCAACAAATTGTGTTTGGCATTCATTTCCACGATCTTAGCAAACCCGGCAGCTTTAAACCCAAAACGATTCACATTGTAAATCCCA
>WVZO01000528.1:25274-25449 GCA_011772425.1 Candidatus Aminicenantota bacterium | reverse complement strand
CCCCTTTTTTCCCTTTTTCCAGGTTGGAAATCAACGGTTAAGGATGAGGTTAAGGAAGAACTTTTCCTCCTTAACCTGAACCTTAACCTGAATGTAGCCCAGCACTTTAAGACTTTTTAATACCCTTCAGGTTACATGCAGGTATGTGTCCAGTCTGGTGAGCAGCTAAAAACGA
>WVZO01000528.1:0-25085 GCA_011772425.1 Candidatus Aminicenantota bacterium | reverse complement strand
TTACTGCCGGATCGCTTTAGAGACAATTGACGTTTATCCCTCTCTGTTTGTTTTTGCTGCCATGAAATTAGCCGCGAAAACACAAAGACACGAAGGTACACGAATTGTTTGTCCTGGTGCCTTTGTGGTTTAATTTTCAGCATTTTTAACATGTCTTACTCCTTTTTATGCTGCTGCCCGTAATATTAATCGCAAATATCAAGAATTTCAATTGGTCAAAAGTCCTATTTCCCAAAATAGGACTTTAGTCCTAGAAAAATTGAACCAAAAGGTTACCACTTGATTTATCACTAAAAGTGTATATAATATATCATGTAGAAGGCGTTTTTGTCTTAAACATAAAAAGTAAAATAAGTGAAGGGAAAAATGATCAATGATGAAACGAATTACAATAATCATCGGTTTTATGTTGATGGGTTTCTTTGGATTTCTTCTTTCCCCTGATGGACATAAGGTGTTGAAGTTTCAACATCTTTCCATAGGTGAGGGATTATCGCAAAGTACAATACTCTGTATACACCAGGATAGTAAAGGATTTATGTGGTTCGGAACCATCGATGGGTTGAATAAATATGACGGCACCGGGTTTACAGTGTATACCCACGACCCACGCAGCCCCCACAGCTTAAGTTATAGTGCGGTAGATTCGCTCTATGAAGACCAATCGGGCATACTGTGGATCGGAACCGGGGGCGGTGGTCTCAATTACTTCGATCGGGAAACAGGGTCCTTTACATGTTACCAACACCAACCCAATAACCCCAACAGTTTGTGTCACAATAATGTCAGGGCAATTTATGAAGACCGGCAGGGTGTTTTATGGATCGGAACCGGTGGGGGAGGGCTTGATGCGTTTGAGCGAAAAACCGGGACCTTCTCCCACTATAAACACCAACCCGGCAACCCTTACAGTTTAAGTTACAACCGTGTTATGGATATTTTTGCAGATCAATCCGGGGTACTGTGGATTGGGACCACAAACGGGCTTAATAAATTTGACCGGCAAAGCAACAGGTTCATCCACTATCGAAAAAACACGGTTAATAACCCCAACGGTCTGAGCGGGAATTGTATCACTGATATTTTTGAGGATCAGTCCGGTGTGTTGTGGATTGGGACGACACAAGGGCTTAATAAATTTGATCGACAAAAGGAAACCTTCACCCATTATATACATAAACCCGGTGATCCCAACTACTTAAAACACAACATAATCAATTCAATCTGTGAATGCCGGCCCGGGATTTTGTGGCTGGGAACCGGAGGTGGAGGTCTTAATATATTCGACAGCAAAAAAGAGCAGTTCACCTGCTGTGAAGTCGACCCCAACACCCCAGGCAGCTTGAGGGATAATTGTATCTATAAAATTTACAAAGATCAAGGGGGGGTGATCTGGCTGGGAACCGGGGGCAGGGGGCTCAGCGTGTTTGATGAAAAAGAAGAAGAATTGATCCATTACCAACATATCCCTAATGATCCCAACAGCTTAAGTTACAATTCTGTCTGGTCATTATATGAAGACCAGTCCGGTATACTGTGGATTGGCACCGGGGGTGGGGGGCTGAATCGATTGGACCGGAAAAAAAATAAATTTACCTGTTATAAATACCAACGGAATAATCCCCACAGCTTGAGTCACGATTTTGTCTTTTCAATATACGAGGATCGATCCGGTATATTATGGATTGGAACCATGCGGGGGCTCAATTCATTTGACCGGGAAACCGAACGGTTCACCCGCAGCCCTTTCTCCCTGAGTCATAATCATATCATAAAAGTTTTAGAAGATCAGTCAGGTGTGCTTTGGATCGGAACCTGGGGCGGTGGTCTTAATACATTTGATCCCCAAACCCAAAGGTTTGCCCATTATACAAACGGTCCCAATAATCCCCACAGTTTGAGTCACAACCATATTACCAATATTTTTGAAGACCGGTTGAACAACCTGTGGATTGGAACGTTCGGAGGAGGGCTCAATCAGTTCATCAAGGAAACCGACACGTTTGTCCGTTACCAATTCACCCTGGATGCGCCCAATAGCCTGAGCAATAATGTGGTGCTTTCTATTTATGAAGACCAGGCAGGTACACTGTGGATCGGAACCTGGGGCGGTGGACTCAATAAATTTGACCGGGAAAGCGAAACCTTTACCTGTTACACCATGAGAGATGGACTGCCTAATAATAATATCTATGGCATATTGGAAGATAATCGCGGCAACCTCTGGATAAGTACCAACAAAGGAATTTCCAGGTTTAACCTCTCCTCGCAGACATTTAAAAATTACGATCTCCGGGATGGTCTCCAGGGCTATGAATTCAATACCAGGGCTTGTTTCAAAAGCCACAGCGGTGAAATGTTTTTCGGTGGGCTTAACGGGTTTAACGCATTTTACCCGGATAGGATGAAGGATAATCCACATATCCCCCCAATCGTTATCACTGGTTTTAAAATTTTTAATCAACCGGTGAAACCCGGAAAATTTTCTCCCCTTAAAACGCATATTACCGAAACCAAAGAAATTATACTTTCATATGAAGATAACATCTTTTCCTTTGAATTTGCTGCATTGGATTACTCAGACCCCCAAAAAAATCAATACCAGTATACTATGAAGGGATTGACCGATGATTGGATTCATCTGGGAAACAAACATGATATTACCTTTACCAACCTGGACCCGGGAGAGTATGTATTCCGGGTCAGGGGTTCCAACAATGACGGTATATGGAATAATCAGGGAACATCTGTAAAAATTATCATTCGGCCGCCTTTCTGGAAGACCTGGTGGTTTCAAAGTCTTATGGTTTTGGTATTGGTTGGACTGGCAGCGGCATGGCACCGGTTCCGGGTGAATCATCTTACCCTTAAACTTAAAACAGAAGCAGAATTGAACCGCATATTCTCAAAATATGATATCTCCAACAGGGAACAGGAGATAGTCAATTTAATTCTCAAAGGCAAAACCAACAAAGAAATCGAAGACGAGCTTTATATTTCCCTTAAAACCGTCAAATGCCATATTTATAATGTTTACCGGAAAATGGGGGTAAAAACCCGGCTGGAATTGATCCACATGATCCAGAAGTCAGTCAGCCATATCACGTTTTTTTAGGATTAAACTTTTTAAACTTTTTGACTGACCCCTTTTTCTTTTTACTTCCTCTATCTCAACCGGTTCATTGTTTTCAGGACCACAAACGCAATCAGTTTCCCGGCCTTTTCCAGGCTCTTTTTTACGACTTTATCGGGGGTATCCTGCAGAGTATGGGCCTCATTGACTTTAATCAAAATACTGGTGGAAGCAATCCCCGCCTGGGCAAAAATCTGCCCGTCACCGCCCAACGGCCCCACAAAACGCGCGTCATACTTTAATTCTTTTACTGTGTCCTTGATGATCAGGCAAAGCCAGTCAGGGAAATCGGCTGCCGTAAAGGCTTTTATAAGCGCGGGGCAAAGGATTTTCCATTTCCGGTTTGCTCCGTCCCAGCCTTTGTCGTTAATATATGCAGGGAATTGGGTTTCTCCTTTCACCGGGGAAATCCCGCCCATGCTCCCTTTTGTCTCCACAGCGATTTTTTGGGTGCCGCCCACATTATCGATATTAAACACCAATTCGCAGTTTTTTAGGTCTTGTTTATGCTGTTCCAGGTAAATCCGTGACCCCAGCGCCCCAATTTCTTCAGCCCCAAGGGCAATGAATTTCAGTTGACAGGGTAATTGTAATTCCATGGTTTTAAAGTAACGGGCCAGTTCGAGCATAACGCCAAGGCCCGATGCGTTGTCGCCAGCACCCGGTGAATCGTAAGCATCCAGGTGGGCACACAGGATAATCTCTTTCTTTTTACCGGGGGCAAGGATACCTACCACATTGGCGGATTTATATTTTTTCATCTTGCCCTGGATATCAAGCTTGAAAGCCGTACTCATTTGGGATTTCAAACGGTCGAAATCGGTTTTGGTAACCATGATGACCAGCTGCGGATTTCTTCCCATCAGCGCGAAAGGATTGGCGGTTTCGACGGTGAGGAGCATTTTGTCCCGGATATCGGTTTTATTCAGATCTGTCGTATCAGGGTCATAAATACAAAGTTCTCCCTGGAACTGGAAAATCCCCAGGTAGGGATTAAAAAGTACCATGGTGGGGGAATAGGTTTTCCCAGCCGCGTGGAGAGTGAAACGGTCGGCGGCATAGTTGGTAAATTCGAACCACTCGATATTGACCTTTAGACCGGTTTTTTCCAGTTGTTTCGCAACATATTCTATGGTTTTGGTTTCCACCGGTGTGCCGGTGCTCCGTATCCCCAGGCTGCAAATATGTTCGATGTGTTTAAAAGCATCCTCTTTGAAATTCGCTGGAAAGTTTTTTTGGTCCGCCGGTAACGGCAGGATAGCAATAGTAATTAAAATGAAACAAACAGTGATAATTACAACGGTTATTTTCATTTCAACTCCTTTAAAATCCAATTTAGCATAACGGCTGCAAAATTTCAAGGCGTAATAGCATAAAGTAATCAGAAAAAAAGGAAAAAAAGGGACAGGCGAAAATTCATTTTTGACTGACCCTTTTTTCTATATTTGATAAAAAAAAATGCCAAGCCCTTCCCCCGGGCAATTCACTCGTTGGGTTTGATGAATCAAACCCCTACGATCGAATTTATGTCCACTTTTTCTTCGCGCCCCTTCGCGTGTCTTCGCGGTTTATTTTTATGGTAGGCCAAAAAACCATCCATTTCCTTCTACGTACCGTTTCAGGTTTCGGTTTTATTGGTGTAACGAAAGTACATCTGTGGAAACACACCCCGCCATTGCTCGTTATAGGGATCGCTTGGCATTGAACCAACTACAAAACCAACCAGCTTATTATCATATATAATAGAATAGACGCTGCCTGGATGTTCTTGCACTCTAAGCCCCTTAGCTAAAGCGAAATTACGCAACGGGACACCCAGTACTTCAGTTGCTCTGTCCACAGGTTCACCAGTGCGCAGTGGAAAATTAGAGCGCGTTGCAAAGTAGTTACCGCCCATCCATGCGAAGGCTAAAATAGGTTGATTCTCACTATAACGACCCGTATCAATCCATGGCAGGAAAAAGATGACTGTTGTGTGTTCGGGGAAAGAACGTCCACGGCACGGGAGTGCACCATAAATCATACACCTCCGTGATTCATTGTCTACAGGATCATCATCACAAGGATTTTCATAAGGTGGCCGTGACATAACTTCAGTGAAATATGAGCTACCAAGCTTAAAACCATCAAACTTGTACGACGATGCATCACGTATTTTTGGACTATTTGTAAGTAATTTAGTCAGAACTACAGTACCAATGATCAATAAAGACAGACCTATAATAATATGATATCGCCATTTTATCCATTGTTTAGAGCGGGAAACCTCTACATTTAATGAATCGGTTCCTAACTGCTCAACTATTGGGGGTTCTGTAATTACATCTGAAGTCCACTTCTCGTCTTTGCTTGAACTAACAATGACTTTATCTTCAACGGTAATAAATGGGTGACCTATTGTATTTGAAACAGCTCTGATAAGTTCACAAAAACCTGGATTACTTGATTCTCCTTGCCAATTAATGAGATCTGCCGCTTCAATGCGTCCAAATCCAAGAGGAGGTTGTATTTTGTCAATCAAAACAGGAATAAGAATCCCCCTTCGAGCAGCTCTATCTGCTTCCTCTTTTACCCAATTTGACTTTACAGACACTTCTGACCAAAGGACAATGACAGATTTTGCAGTATCTAGGGCTTCACCAATAACCTCCTCCCACGTTTTTCCAGGAGGGATTTTCCTATCCCACCAGACAGAAAAATTATGACGTTCTAGTTCTTCAGCTAGAATTTGGGCCTTTGGTCGATCTTCCCTAGCATAACTAATAAAAACATCTACCATTTTTCTTCTCCTTTTCTCTTTTTCTCCGTCAAACGATCTGCCCCTATTATGGCATAAAAATGATCCGGAACCGGGTAAAATGGATGCAAAATAGAGGGTAAAATCGTTGCATCAAGGTTGGAAAATAGAACAAATGATGCAAACCGGGTAATTTTGTTGCAAAATGCATTTCAAGTAGAAATGGGTTTTTTGCCTTACCCTTTTTTTTGACCTTTTTTTCCCGTGTTCATCCGTGACTAAAAAAAGAAAAAATAATTTGCATTTTCTTTTGCGTTGTGGTATTATTTTATAGATAACAAGATTAAGGAAGGGGAGGTAAAGATGACAAAACGATTTTTTGAGACCCTGGTGCTTTGTTTTTGTCTTTTGCTACCGGGAGCAGAGATGATTTTAAGCCAGGACACCCCGGCTGTGAGTAATCACAAGATCCGTATCGCTGTTCTTTGTATAAACACGACAACCGGGAAAAATCATTGGTCAGGTATAGATGAGGCATTCAAAGCCAGTCCGTTTTCAAAATATATCGATCACAAGCCGTACTATTATTCGAAATCCATTGACGGATTTGAACAGTTAAAACGGATCATCGACAATAAAGAGGCAGATATTATCCTGGGACCTACAGAGAGCGATATATATGTTCGTGCCGTGGATATCGAAGAAGAGCTGTCGGAGAAAAAAATCCCGGTCATTTCCGGCCTGGTTACGGCAAAAGTCGGCAACCAGAGCGACGGCTGGTTTTTTCGCACCAATGTGGATGTGAACCGGCGGGTCCAGATTGTGTTTGATTTTCTTAATAAGTACTGGATCGGTAAGGTCGCGGTGATATATGCGGATACGGAATTTGGCCGCCGGGCTGAGCGAACGTTAAAAGGAGAGTTAAAAATCCTCGGGCAGGAAGAACGCCTTTTGTCTCTTCTTTACGATGACCCACCCAATCCACGGAAACAACTGGCCTCGATTTTTAAGAACCGGCCGGAAGCAGTAGGTTTGTTTTGTGAACGGGAAGATATCGAGATCATTTATGAGCAGTTTAAAACCATGAATAGCTCCATCACACCTTATAATCCTATCTTTTTTACCATCCTGGATATCCGCCGCCTGGCCGATAAAGTGGATGATTTTTATTTTGTCTCCCTGGCTGGTGAAGATAAAGAAGATAAAAAGCGCCGGGAAAATAAGAACCCGAAAGATGTAGAAGTCAAAGCACTGGGATTTGACCTGGCCCTGTTGGTGCTTAAAGTATTAGATGACATGAACCATAAAAATGATGTATTCCATCAGCCCTTTGATGAAAACAAACGGGATGAGTTTCGCAAGCAGTTAGTCATCCATATGATGCACCACCTTCATCTGTCCGGTTCCAAAACCGGTATGATGTTCAACGACCTGGAGAATGTAACCAAACCCGGCATATTTCACCTGGAAAATGGGATCGCGAAATCTAAACCCATCCCTGAATACGTCGGTCTGCTGGAAAAAATCTTGTACCGGATCAAACTGATATTCTCCGTATATGGAGTATTGGTTATAGCCTTTATTATCCTTGCCATTTTGGTTATTGCGCTGTCTATCAGCCGGATGGAAATCAAACGGGTTTTCCCAAACAAGCACATTAAAATCTTTAAGACAAAGGCGTTGTATTTGTACATTATCACACACATTTTCGTGGTGATGCTGTTGTATGTTTTTCTATGCGAATCCGGACGTATTCGTTATGATGACCTGTTGATGGCTGTCATCATCAGTTTAACTCCTACCGCGTTAATGAAGACCACCTTTTTTGAAACAAAGTATGGGCGCACCCTGGGGCTGGAAGAGTTCTATAAAAGTTGGATGGAAGGCATTGAGTTAAAGATCATGGAAGAGAGATATGACCGCCTGCAAGCATTGATCAATGTCATTGCTTACAGGAATTCATTGGACAGTATCCGGAATTCGTTGAGGCAGATCTTTCGTCAGCATCCATCACCGGCGCAGCGGGCAAAATTGATCCAAAAAATGGAAGAAGAGATCGAACGGGAACCCGAATACCTGAACAAACGGAGGGTTGGAGCCCGGTTCCTGATCCGGCGTTTTGACCGCGCTCAATTAAAAGCGGAAGGCTTTGTGCCTCATGATTGGGACTACGATAAATCTCATGATCCCAAGATCATTGTACGTATTGTTTCCAAGTATTGTTCCAAAGACCCTGACAAAATTAAAAAAATCGAGGACATATTGAACAATGAACTGGAAGAATTGAAAAAACGCAACCCTGACCGGCATGCTGAAATGGTCGATTTTATGGCTAAGGAAAAGAAAGAGACTGTGGCTGTCGAGGGGATTCTGAACGTTATTGTGCGCAACCTGTTCGTGTTGAAAGGGTTTGACACCGAATGGCTGATCAAAGAAGGATTCCTGCCTCAAGAGGAGTGGGAACGGTTGAACAGGGGACAGGAAAACCAAAAAAATGGGTAGTGGATTAAGAAGAACCCCGGCAGAAAACGTTGTTTTTTAGCACGCTTTTGCAGAGTATTTTTAGTAAAAAATGATTGACTTCCTTATATATTATTTTTATAATAGGTTCTTACAATAGAAAACCGGAGGCTAAAATATGGCACGAGTTGAACCATTCAAAGGACTAAGACCACGAAAAGATATCGCCGCTAACGTGGCATCACCACCCTATGATGTCTTAAATTCAAAAGAAGCAAAAGCGTTGACTGAAAACAACAATCTATCTTTCCTACGCATTACCAAACCGGAAGTGGACCTGGCAGACGGCATAGACCTCTATTCCGATGAGGTGTACGTAAAAGCGCGGGAAAATTTTGATCATTTTTTAAAAGAAAAAATCCTGGTCCGGGATGAGACAACGAATTTTTATATTTATAAACAAACCTGGAAAGATCATGTCCAGGTAGGCCTGGTGGCTGGCGCATCATGCCAGGATTACCAGGACAATGTAATCAAAAAACATGAATTCACCCGGCCGGAAAAAGAACAAGATCGAATGAGACATATTGAAACACTGAACGCCAATACCGGTCCGGTGTTTCTAACGTATAAACAAAGAGACGACATCGATGTCTTGTTTGAAAAAGTCATGACAAAAGAACCGGAATACAATTTTACTAAAAATGAAGTCCGCCACATTCTTTATGTAGTGGACGACAGGGAATTGGTTGCGGCTATTAAGACAGAGTTTACCAAAATCGACTATCTCTATGTGGCTGATGGTCACCATCGCTCAGCCGCGGCTACCAATGTCAAAATAAAACGAGAAAAACAAAACAAAAACCACACCGGCGATGAGGAATATAACTTTTTCCTTTCTGTAATCTTCCCCCATAACCAGATGAAAATCCTTCCTTATAACCGGGTGGTTAAAGACTTACACGATATGTGCAAGGCAGAATTCTTTCACAAGTTGTCTGATAAATTCACTTATGAAGAGGCAGAATCCAAAGAACCCCGTCAACGTCATGAATTTTGTCTGTATATCGACGGCAAATGGTATCTATTAAAAGCCAGGGAGGGGGCGTTTAATAAAGACGATGCCGTAGAATCCCTGGATGTTTCGATNNGTGAATATAAAATAGCCTTTTCCATGTTTCCCACTACTATTGAGCAGTTATTTAAGGTGGCAGATTCCGGGCGAGTGATGCCTCCCAAATCCACCTGGTTTGAACCCAAATTGGAAAGTGGATTGGTGATTCACCTATTGGAGGATTAAAAAAGAGTGCCCCAATGACGATACTTGACGGCAAAAAGGTTGCTCTTGAAACAGAGAAGCAAGTAAGCGAGGAAATCGCCGCTTTAAAGGAAAAAACCGGCAAAGTGCCGGGATTAGCTATGGTGATGGTAGGAGACAATCCTGTTTTCCAAATTTACATTAGAGCCAGGGACAGGGTAGCTGCCGACGTAGGGCTAAATTCCAATGTGGTTCGATTGGATAAAGCTGTTTCTACCAGGAAATTGATCAAAGAGATTGATAAGTTAAATCACGATGATGAAGTCGATGCAGTGCAAATTCAACTGCCTCTGCCAAAAGAACTTAACACCTGGGAAATCCTGGACCGGCTGAGTCCTGAGAAGGATGTGGATCGATTTCACCCGGTTAACATGGGCATGGTACTGCTCAACAGGACCACCATCTATCCCTGTACCCCTTTCGGCATTCTAAAAATTCTAAGCCACTATAAGATTAATATTGCCGGACTGCATGTGGGTGTGGTAGGTAGAAGTTTTCTTGTTGGTAAACCCCTGGCCAGTTTGCTGGCCAACAAAGATGCAACCGTGACGGTTTGCCATGCAGAAACAAAAGACTTAAAAAAGGCGTTGAAAGATGCAGACCTGGTGGTGTGTGCCATGGGCAAGCCAGGTTTCATTACTGCGGACGTGGTGAAAAAAGGAGTCATATTGATCGATGTTGGGCTCAACTATATCAGTAATAAGAAGGATGTTCTCGAATACTGTGATGAGGATCAGGTTAAAAAATTTAAAACCAAAGGATATGCCATTGCCGGGGATATTCATAGGGATGCCTATAAGAAAGCGTCTTTTTATACCCCGGTACCAGGTGGTGTTGGTCCCATGACCATTACTATGTTGATGTACAATTCGCTGCAATTGTTTAAAAGGCGGCGAAATATTGAATAGAAATATGAAAGAACAAAAAAAACAAATAATTGCGGTTTTCTGTTTAAGCGTTGTGCTGTTGATGATGGTTGGTAACAGCAGTGTTTTCCTGGCTGCGAGATCGAAATTTCAAAAACCCCGTTTTTATATAAAGTTGAAAGGCATAGGCAATTTAGCAGACGGAGGGGACTTTGGGGATTTCGTTGACCGGAACGACATTTATTTTAACGATTTAAATAACAGCCCCGAGAATTACGATATTACCGTAACCACGCCGCCTGCCTACTTTCGTGGATTTGGCGGTGAAATCGGGCTTGAGACCAAAAGATATGCAGTCGGTATCTCTGCCGGATACATAGAGAAAAAATTTCACCTGGATTACCACTTTGAAAACGAAATCACCGGATTTGAGGATAACTACGTTCGTGAGCATAAATTTTCTGCGATTCCCATCTTTTTACTGATCCACTATAAAATTATTAACACGTCTTTTTTTGCCGCAAGTTTCACCATTGGACAGGGGGTGTATCTGGGTACTTACCGTGATGACCGGGAGCAAACCTTTAAAAACTATGACAAGACCTTTGTCAACAGTTATGTAGAAAGCAATCAAGCCCGCCTGGGGTTCCACCTGGGAACCACCCTCGAAATAAAGATAACCCGAAACCTGGGACTTTTCGCAGAAGCTGCCTACCGGTTGGTCAAATTTGCAGAAATGGAAGCGAAAGATTATTATGAAGACGACGATGTGGTAAATGAAAATGAAGGTGATTTTTATTACTGGACTAATAGACGAACGGACGAGGCGCAGTTTGGTATAGGTGAAAATACCAGGATTTATTGGGACAGCATCCTGGCTGAATTGAACCTGAATGGTTTTTCTTTCAGTGTAGGGATTAAGATTACCTTTGGCTCCGGTAAGGAAGCCAAACCGGTAAAAATTGCACCGCAGGACTAAGTTACAGTTGGCAGTTGGCAAGTAAGAAGTAAAACGAAAACAATGTGGCAATGTGTGAAAAACGTGGTATGATGACTGCCCGCATATGAAAAGTTTTTGCGGGGTCCAGGGGCAGTTTTTTCAAAAAGCGCCCCTGGCCGCCGGAGGCAAATGAAAAAAAAAGTATTGATAACGGGTGCTTCCGGCCTATTGGGGCGGGCGCTGGTAAAGGAATTTCTTAATAACGATTTTGTTGTTTTGGCGCAGTATCATACCAATCAGCCGGTTCAGCATGTAAATTGTCATTGGCTCTGGGCGGATTTTTCTGATCTGGCCGGTATCCAGGGTTTTTTGCAGCGGAACAGTAAAGCATTTGAGGATTGTGGTTTTTTGATCAATAATTATGGGCCTATTACTTCTAAAAAGGTCCTGGATTTAACAGCGGAGGATTTTTATTTTGATTTTCATCATAATGTTATTACTGCTTTTGAGGTCACGAATTTTTTTATCAGGAACGCTTCGTTGGAGTCGGTAGTGAATATAGGGTTTGAGTTTATTGGTGAGCAGCGGGTGTATAAGAAGATTCTTACCTATGCAGCGGCCAAGAATGCGCTGCTGTTGATGACAAAATCCTTTGAGCAGCAGTACCCGCATATTCGTTTTCATATGGTATCGCCGCCCACGCTGGAGGGAGCACCGGTAAAGGCGAAGACCGGCAAACAAGTGTCCCCCGAATCTGTAGCAAGGGAGATCGTGTCCCTTTGCGGCTAAAAAAAAATTTGATTTTAAGTGTAAAACATATTATACTTTAAGCCTTCGTGCACGTCGTGTCTTCGTGGTTTAAAAATAAAATCCTGGAGGTATTAGTGAATATACGATTCGTAAAAATGCTTAAACTATTCGTATTGATGCTGGTCTCTTTCCAGTACTTTCTTTTTGCCAACATCACCTGGGAAACCGATTGGCAAAAAGCGCTGAAGAATGCAGCGGCCAACAAGCAGCCAGTGATGATGGACTTTTATACCGACTGGTGTCCTCCCTGCAAACGGCTGACTAAAACCACCTTTGTGGACCCAAAGATGATCAACTACTTCAAAAAAGAAAACTATGTGTTGATCAAAGTCAACCCGGAAAAAGACCGGGCGGCGGAAAATAAATTTAAAGTCTATTCCTACCCGACATTGGTGATTTTTAATGCCAAGGGCAATGAAATCGACCGCATCCTGGGTTATCAGAGCACCGAAGAACTGGTTAAAGCCCTGGAAGATTTGAAAAAAGGAATCGGCACCCTGGAAGACCTGCTCAACCGCTATAAAAAGGTTAAAGAAAAAAAGACAAAAGAAACCTTTGGCTTGATGTTCCGAATCCTCGATAAATACATTGCGCGGGCCGATTACCCGGATGGTTTAAACCTCATTGGCAAAATCGTTGAAATGGATAAGGACAACGCGCAGAAGCAGGCTTCTGCTGCTTTGTATCAAAAAGGATACATTTATTACAAGTGGAAGAAATATAAAGAAGCGGTGAATGCGCTTTTAGCCATACATAAGGTTTACCCGGATTCCCGGGAGGCGTTTTCCGGGTTTGCCGCTGCCGCTTATTATTCGGAAAAACTCAATGAACCCTCTTTAACATTAAAGATATTGAAAGATTTGGTAAAACGCTACCCGGACAACAAAAACGTGGAACGATACAAGAAAAAAATCGAAGAATTGGAAAAAAAGCACAAACAAGAGACAGGAAGGAAATAAAGCGGAATGTTTTTTCAATTGCTGCATAAAGACAGCGGCAGCCTGGCGCGGGCCGGGGTGATTACCACCAAAAAAGGCAGGATTGAGACGCCCATTTTTATGCCCGTGGGAACCGCAGGCGCGGTCAAAGCCCTGACTGGTGCACTCCTGGAAGAGCTAGGTGCCCAAATTATCCTGGGCAACACCTATCACCTCTTTTTACGGCCGGGAAAAGAAATCATTCAAGCGTTTGGTTCGCTCCACCGGTTTATGGGCTGGGATAAACCCATTCTCACAGACAGCGGTGGATTCCAGGTATTTTCCCTAAAAGGAAACACCAAGGTCTCTGAGGCGGGAGTTGAATTTAAATCCCACATCGACGGCAGCACATTTTTTTTGTCCCCGGAAGATGTGTTGGACCTGCAAAATACCTTTGATTCGGATATCCAGATGGTACTGGATTATTTTGCCGGGCATCCCTCCACCCGGGAAGAGGATCGCCGTGCATTGAAAATCACCCACCTGTGGGCGCAGCGGGCAAGAGAAAGATTCCTGGAAACTAATCGCGACAACTTCCAATTTGCCGTTATCCAGGGTGGAGTGTATACGGACTTGCGGGAAGAGTCTCTTTTGGTACTCTCCGGGATGGACTTTGATGGCTATGCTGTGGGAGGTCTGAGTGTTGGAGAAAGGAGCGAGGATTTTGAAAAAATTATCACCTTCCTGGTTCCTAAAATGCCTGAAAATAAACCCCGTTACCTGATGGGTTCCGGCACACCGGAGGAAATCTTGCTGGCAGTGGAGCAGGGGATTGACATGTTCGACTGCGTCATGCCGACCCGTAATGCCAGGAACGGGTGTCTCTTTACTTCCCGGGGAAAATTGAGCATTAAAAACGAACGGTTTAAATGTGACAAAAATCCCCCGGAACCCGGATGCACCTGTTATACCTGTCAACATTTTTCCCGGGCATACCTCCGGCACCTCTATATTTCACGGGAAATAAACGCCTCTATTCTTAATTCTATTCACAACGTCCATTTTTATCTTGATTTTATGTCGAAAATAAGGTATGCTATAAACCATAATAAATTTAACGAATTTAAGAATAATTTCTTAATGAGTTACAAAAAAGGAGTATGATATGTATCTATTTGCTACACCACCGGGAGGTACGGGTCAGCCCACTGGCAGTTTATTTGGGGCGCTGCTTCCGTTTATCCTGATTTTTGTGATTTTCTATTTAATTATTATCATGCCTGCAAAAAAGAAGCAAAAGCAGCATCAGGCCTTAATTGGGGGCCTCAAAGGCGGTGAACGGGTGGTTACCTCCGGTGGTATCTATGGAACCGTATCGCGGGTCCTGGAAGACCGGTTTGAAATTCAAGTGGATAAAAATACAAAACTTCAAATCGCAAAATCAGCGGTGTCGGCTGTAATCCCACCTGAAGGTGGGGAAGTCCCTCAGAAAAGATAACCCTCACCGACGACCGTTGAGATTTGCTGTTTGTTGGTTAAGAGTTAATGGTTGCAATTATCGTACCCAAGAAAAAATGAAAAACGTCCGATTCACTAACCTAAATCACACAAGGGAAACATCAGATATCGTAAATAGTAAAGTATAATCGGAGGCAAAAATGATGAAAACAATGGGCTGGAAGATAGTATTGATTCTGGCGGTTATTGTATTCTCTGTAGTGATGAGCTACCCTCCCAGCGAAAAGATCAACCTGGGCCTTGATTTAAAAGGAGGGATGCACCTGGTATTTCGTGTGGAAACAGATGAGGCCATCCAAGGCCAAACCGATAACGCGGTGGTACGTTTGAAAGGAGTACTGAAACAACACAGCATCCAGTTTGAAAAAGTAATTCGCCAGGGACGCAATAAAATCGATATTATCGGGACGAGTTACGAACATGAAGAGAGACTAAGAGATAGACTTGATGAAGAATTTCGCGAATGGGATTATATATTTACCGGCACAGGCGTGGCGTTATCGCTGCGGCCCAATGTTGAGATGAGGATGAAAGAACAAACCGTGAACCAGGCACTGGGTACCATTCAAAACCGTGTGGATGAATTCGGCGTGGCCTCCCCGGTGTTCCAGCGGCAAGGGAGCGACCGGCTGTTGATCGAATTGCCCGGGGTCAGCGATAAAGAAAAAAGACGGATAATGGGTTTAATCCGCAGCACGGCCATGCTGGAATTTAAAAAGATGGTTGATTATGGCCCCTATCCCACGGAAGCAGATGCGTTAAAAAAATATAACGGTGTACTTCCTGACGACCTGATGATTTTAAAGTGGACCGCCGGGCATCCTCGCTATAAAGGATATTCCGTGCTGCAAGCCGCCAATGTCATCACTGGAAGGGATATGAAAAATGCCCAGCACTCCCTGGGGGAGTTTAGTGCTCCACAAGTAAATTTTTCCCTGGATTCCAATGGTGCCGGTAAATTTCGGACATTTACCGCAGCCAACGTGGGACAACACCTGGCCATTGTCCTGGACAAAAAAATTATCTCCGCACCGGTAATCCAGGATGTGCTGTCGTATGAAAGTATGATTACCGGCAATTTTACCGTGGAAGAAACAGAGGACCTGGCGTTAAAACTCCGTTCCGGAGCACTGCCGGCTCCTTTAAGAATCGAACATGAACAAATCATCGGCCCCTCCCTGGGCGGCGATTCCATACGTAAAGGACTATATGCCTGCATAGTCGGACTATTCCTGGTAATGGTGTTTATGCTCTTCTACTATAGAACCGCAGGCATCAATTCCATTATTGCCCTGGCCCTGAACATGGTGATTCTGCTGGGGATACTGGCCTATTTCAAAGCCACCCTCACCTTACCGGGAATCGCGGGTATCATCTTAACCATTGGTATGGCCGTGGATGCCAACGTGTTGATCTTTGAACGAATTAAGGAAGATTTAAGGGCGGGAAAAGCGCCTAAATCCGCCATCGACTCCGGTTTTAAAAAGGCATTCGTTACCATTCTCGATGCCAACTTAACCACCATCATTGCTGCCATCTTTTTATTCCAATTTGGCACCAGCGCAGTAAAAGGTTTTGCTGTTACCCTGATGATCGGTATTGTGGCCAGTATGTTCACGGCGGTATTTGTCTCGCGGGTCATCTTCGATCTTATCTATGCCCAAAAGAAAAAGCTTAAAACAATAAGTATTTAGCATGGAACATCCAAACCACATGACGTATGACACATGACAGGAGTTGAGAAATGAGAATATTCAAAGAAGAACCCAAATTTCAATTTATGAATAAACGGTATTATGCGTTTCTCTTTTCCGGGATAATCATTGCCCTGGGGGTATTGCTTTTTTTTACCAGCGGTTTTAATCTGGGCATTGATTTTACCGGCGGCACCAATATAGAAGTTACCTTTCGCAAAGATATCACTGTAAATGAATTAAGAAAAAGACTGGGAAACGTCGGGTTGGGTAAATCCACAATTCAACAGGTGGGACAAAGTGAAAACCGGTTTTTTATCAAAACGGTAAAAGAAATGGAAGAACAGGCAGAAGCGCCCATACAAACAGGAACAGAAAATGAAAAAAAAGAAGGCGCAGAAGAAATAGGAGCAATTTCAAAAACAATCGAAGAGGCTTTAATCACTGAAGAAGCAAAAGAACGGGACACCGGCAAAATGGATCTAAATAATTTGTCCCAAACCCAAATCGCAGGACTCCTGGTCTCCAAAGGGGTTCCCCGGGATACAGCAGAACCTGCGGCGGCAAAGGTGATTAAACTGAAAGAAAGTAACTCCACCCTTTTGATCAACGATTTTGCCGAAATCGAGAAATTGGAATTAAAAAGCGAGGCCCTCTCGGCGTTAAAAGAACATACCTACCTGGGTGATTTTACCTTTCTCAGTGTTGAGACCGTCGGTCCTCAGGTGGGGCATGATATGAGGGAGAAAGTCACGTTGGCCACGATATGGGCCATGATCGGCATGTTGATTTATATTGGTTTCCGGTTCCGGTTTATCTTTGGTATTGCAGCAGTGATTACTCTTTTTCATGATATTTTAATCACCCTCACCTTTCTCCAGATTTTCCAGGTGGAGGTCTCGCTGTATGTGGTGGCGGGGATTTTAACCATTGTCGGATATTCTTTGAACGACACGATTGTTATATTTGACCGGGTTCGAGACAACCTAACCCTCATGAAGCGTCAGGAAGCGGAAAAAATACTGGACCGCAGTATTAACCAGACCTTAAGCCGAACCATTGTGACTTCCGGTACCACGCTGTGTGTTGTGCTTGCCCTGTTCTTTTACGGAGGCGAAGTGCTTCACGCCTTTTCTGTTACACTACTGATAGGAATCATCACCGGTACCTATTCGTCCATCTTCCAATCCTGTGCCTGGTTAAGGATATGGGAACAAAAATTCGTCAGGAGAAAAAAATAATTAAATTATACTTGAAATTTACAACGAATTAGTATATATATAAGGTTTGAAAAACATATTTTGCTAGGGAGGTAAAAATGTTTGAAGATGCTCTTACCGAGTTAGAGGCCAGGAAGAAGTCCCGGAGACGGTGGATAACGTTCCCGGCTTCAATAGTATTGCATGCGCTTGTTATTGCGGGAGCAATAATCGGACCCCTTCTGACAGCAGATACGGAGCTTCCGGAGATTAAAGTGATAAATGTATTCATGGCTGCTGCACCACCACCACCACCACCACCACCACCACCGGCCAAGAAAAAAGGAAAAAAGAAAACCAAAAAAGAACAGACCAAAAAGAAAGCGGAAGAACAGCGACCAATCCCTACAGGACGATTGGTGGCTCCCATTGAAATCCCGGATGAAATTGAAGAAGAAGATATCGGTGATTTTGGGTTTGATTTTGGAGTTGAAGGCGGAGTCGAAGGCGGAGTTGAGGGCGGAGTTGTCGGAGGTGTTCTGGGTGCTCCGGGAACTGCCGATAGCGTCAGCCAGGCCATCCAAATCGCAAGTATACAACAACCAAGACTAATCAAGAAAGTTGAACCACAATTTCCAGCTGTTGCCTTAAAAGCCCATATCCAGGGAACTGTGGTAATCAATGCGACAACAGACATCTATGGTAGGGTCGTAGAAGCCAGGGTAATTAATGGTCATCCATTGTTAAGACAGGCTGCTCTCAATGCCATTAAACAGTGGGTATACGAACCATACATCCTGAATGGTGTGCCAAGGCCCGTTAAATTTACTGTGGTTGTACGATTTAACTTACAGAATCGGTAAAATAATACTACGCAAAGCTAAAATAAAGGAGGTTTTTTATTATGGGACATTTTGATTTACAGACAATGTGGATATCGATGGGACCCATTCCCAAAGCAGTTGTTTTTGTGTTGCTATTTATGTCAATCTATTCCATTGCAGTGGGCATAGAGCGCTTAATCGTCTTTTACAAGGCGAAAAAGCAGTCAAATATCTTGCTTCGACTTATTGGGAAACTCTGGCAAGAAGGAAAAATAGAAGAATCCATAAAAGTATCTTCTGATAAAAAGTTTAAGAATAGTCACCTGGCAAAAGTGCTGGTGGCTGGCCTGAATGAACTGGAATTTCAAGAAGACAGCAATGCGCCTTATGCTGAAAAAGTAGAGTCTGCTAAGAGAGCAATTGAACGGGCAACCATCAAAGGCCTGGTGGAATTCAAAAGAGGATTGAACGGATTGGCAACCATTGGTTCTACTGGACCCTTTGTTGGTTTGTTCGGAACTGTTTTTGGCGTTATCACGGCTTTCCAGGGCATGGCCGTTGCCGGCTCAGCCGGAATGGGAGCCGTCGCCGGTGGTATCGCGGAAGCCTTAATTACAACCGGTTTCGGTATCCTGGTTGCAGTTATCGCTGTTATGTTTTTTAACTTCCTGTTGAACAAAGTCGATATCTTCACCGGGGAAATGGCAAACGCCTCTTCTGAATTAATTGACCATTATATTAAGAAAAGAACAGGAGCCTAATTATGGGTGGCGCTGATGTAAGTGGGGCTAAGACAACCAAGTCCGAGCCTAACGTTGTCCCCCTTTGCGACATCTTATTGGTGCTGCTCATCATTTTTATGGTGGTGACACCAATGATTAAAAAGGGTGTCAATGTCAACCTTCCCGAAGCAATCCATACTCAGGACGAACCCGAACCCGGGAACATGATCACTATCCACGTTAAAAAAGATGGGACCATCTACCTGAACGAAGACCCTGTTGAAGACCTCAGCAAATTGGCAACCCTGATTGAAGATAAAATAGAAGAAAAGAAACAAGTTGAAAAATCCAAAATATTACTGAAAGCAGATGCTGATATTGCTTATGGAAGGGTGATAGAGGTTATGGATGAGATTCGAAGAGCCCAAATCGAATTTCTCGGATTGGTAACCGAAGAAAAGGTTACCTCCGATTTATAATTTAAAACGTTACGTCAAAAAAATAAGACGCAGACACGCCTTGCAAATGCAAAGGAGAACTAGATTTACTTTCCCTTTGCATTTTTGTTTTTTTTTCGTAATTCAAAGTTATACCTCTGGTTTCTCCGGATCGGGAATTCTCATCTTAATCTTGGCGGGTAACACTTCAATCGTATATTCATCCAGATCTTCTCCCCCATATTCACCGTCAAAATGAAAGGGGATGACTCCGCAAAGTGACTTTATCACACATCGATTGAATTTATAGGATTTATAAAAAGGAAATTTATGGATATTTCCGGTAAATAGATTGGCAAGGTTCAGGGATTCTTTTAACAGTTTAAATTTATTGATGATGCAGATGTCCAACATTTTGTCATAGGGAGAGGCAAACGGGGCAATAATAGCATTCCCCCCATACTGCTGGAAATTGGCAAAGGCAATCATCAAAATCTCATCCTGGAAAATGGTATCTTCCAATTCGATCTGTACACGAAACGAGGGCATTTCGAGATAACCTTTGAGAGCATAGTAAATATAAGAGGCAAGCCCCCTTGTCTTGGCTTCCCTGTTGAATTTTTTTGAAACCAGCCCATCCAGGCCGATTCCGGCAATATTGAAAAAATATTTACCATTGATTAGCCCTGCGTCTACATAGACATCTTTGCCGTAAATCAACGTATCCAGGGCCCGCCGCCAGGAAATCGGGATATCCAAACTGCGCGCCATCCCATTACCAGACCCACCAGGAAGTAAACCCAGGGTTTTGTTGGTATTGACCAATGCAGAGGCAATGGAATTAATGGTTCCATCCCCACCAAATGCCACGATAATATCAAATTGTCCCAATGCCTGCCTGGTTATCTCGTAGCCGTGGAGAGGAGAATTAGAGTTGATCAGGGAAACAGTATTAAAATGCTTCCGTAATTTCCTGAACATTACAGACGTGGCCACATCCTTTGATACAACCCCGGATGAAGGATTCAATACTACCAGGATCCGTTCGTTTCTCCTCATACTAATATTATAACACAAATCAGAGAATAAAAACAGACCGCAACAAGCTGAAGCTTTTTTTAGATGAAGATGTTTACTACTGCTTACCTTGGCTGGCCTCTACTTCCTGGCGTAAAATGTTGGCAACGGTTGTCCAATCTGACAGGTCGTCAATCAGCTGGTATTCCAGGTGATCAGCCACTTCCCCATAATCCTTTTTTTGCTGTGCACTCACCAGGTCGGCGAGGGTTTGCAGGAACGCTTCGATTTTCTCCCGCAGGTTGGTGGTTTGGTTGAACATGATCTGGTCGAAGTTCATTGAAAAGCTGATGCCCACCGATTGGACAAAATTGACCATTGGTTTAAACGCTTCCATTACTCTGGCGATTTTGGAGGAAGCATCTCTGAGATTGCCTTCCCTGTACAAATCAGCGGCGCTGGCCACTTCTTCCTTCATGCTTTCAATTAATATAACGACCTTTGCCAGCCCCTCTTTGGTAATGGCTACGGAATCCCTGGTAAAAATCTCAACCCGCTTAATATCTTCCGGGACCATTTTATCCGTTTCTTCGGTCATCACATTCAACGAGTCAACACCATCCAGCTTAATCCCAATAATTCCATGGTCTTTGGGGATGTAATTCCCTTCTTGAAGGAGTTTTTGTAAAAAGTTCCCCCAGGTTAGAGGAAATATCGGTTTGTAATCGATTTTCTTACCGTTTACTTTAATCTTCATTTTATAATCCTTTTATTTGTTTTTGTTTTTTCCCCCCACTGCTTTCGGTTGGTTATTGTTTTAATCCTGGTAGAGCCATTCTTTTATAGTTAAGGGGTAGTCGTGGATTTCATCCTCTTTGAAAAAGAGGTTGATCTCTCTCTTTGCTGTTTTTTCCGAATCCGCAGCATGGACGATATTAAATCCGGTGGTAATGGCAAAATCTCCGCGGATGGATCCGGGTTCCGCTTCATCAGGGCGGGTAGCGCCCACCAGTTTCCTGACGATATGGACGGCGTTTTCACCTTCCCATATACTGGCAATCACCGGTGCAGAGGTGATAAAATCAATTAATCCATCATAAAAGGGTTTGCCCTTATGTTCCCCATAATGAGTCTCCGCCAACTCCCGGCGGATGCGGATCATCTTTAAGGCCTTCAATTGCAGCCCCTTTCGTTCAAATCGCGATATAATTTCACCGGCAAGACCCCGCTGCAAGCCATCCGGTTTCACCATCACAAATGTCTGTTGAAATTCATTTTCATGCGCCATATATTTACTCCTATTCGATAATCAATACTCATTACTTACCGTTATTTTCTGTCCGCCATCTCCTTTAAGATTTTTGTTATAAACGAATGAAAGGCCTTTAAATTTAGTTTAAACTCCGGTGAAAAATCTGTCCTTACCAGTTTATTGTAATAATTGAGAAATTCGTTCCAATCTTTAAACAGGAGATAATTCAAATCGGTTTCAATGAATTGATTGATGTCATAGAAAATATCTGCCGGGTTAATTTTCCCTTTGTGAGAGAAGAAGTCGTTTATTTTGGTGTGCAGTTTAACCAGTTTTTCTTTGACTTCCGACGCCTTTTGTGCCCGTGAAACATAATTCTCAAAGATATTACTACCTGAGATTTCCGGTTTAAATAATTTAGCCACATTTTCAATCAGTTCCTGGATAGCCATGTCGGAGATAATGATAATATTCTTCATTAATGAGCGTTTGCTGATCTTTTCATCTTTCTCTTCAAAGTAATGGGGAAATTCTCCCTCATAGATTTTTTTGTATTCAAATTTCAGGGCGGTGAAAATCTCATCGACGTTTCCAATTTCCGCCTCGGTCTTGAACATTGTCTGCAAACTCTCTTTGAAAATGGTATGGTAAAAGGTATCTATATCTTCGAGTTTCTTCTTCAGCAACATGATCAACGGAATGGTGATTTCAACATTTCGGGCTTTGTTTAAATTGAGTTCGATGAAATTGTTCAACTTCATGATGCGGAAGGCAAAGATAAAGAAAATCCCCACATGTTTTTTTAATTTCTTGTCTTCGGTGGAGTTGATAATGTCACATATATCCTGCTGAAAGATTTTATCCATCTTGGGAATGAATGTACCTTTCATAAGTGAAATGATAAGGGAATTGCCCATTAGTTCTTTTCGGTATAGTTTTCGCACAGCAGAGTAGGTCTTCTGGGTAGTGGTTTCCGTTTTAGCCAGTTCGGTAGTAACGAAGCGGAGGTTCTGCAAAAAGATCCGTAAACTGTAGAACCAGGATTCCGGCGAATAAATATCCTTTAAATAAGGAAAGGCTTTACTGGTATAATTCTCCAGGATTTTTTCAACGATAAATTCTTCAAAATTTAGCAGGTATCTATCCTTTTCGAAATCAAGGTCCTTTAAATGATTGACAATCCTGGCGCACATTTGCGAAAACAGGAGAAGGTACGATTCATAGTTTCGGGTATTGGTGGTCTCTCCTTTGAATATGAGGTCTTCCAAATAAGTGGAAGAGAAAATTTCCTCGATGGATTCGAACCAGAGTTTGAGTTCAAAGAGGTTGGAAAGGAGTTTTTTTTCGTCCAGTTTATTGATCCAACCGTCAAAAACACGGTTCCATTTTTGTTCCGGTGTTAAATCCGGATGTTCTTCCGGAAAAAATTCGCTGATTTTAATGTCTTCTTTTTCCATGATGGTATTTTAATCAATTACGAATAAATTTGCAAGAGATTGGAGGCATCAAAGTTCAAAATCGTTAATTTCTACTATTAATTTGAAAATACGTTGTTTTTATACTATAATTCCATCATTAAATTTCAGGAGGTGAAAAAATGAAAACAGCAGAAGAAATTTTGCAGGATAAAGGAACAGAGATGATCTGTGTCGATTATAATACGGTTATCTGCGATGCCTTGAAATTAATGACTGAAAATCGCATTGGTGCCGTCCTTATAAAAAAGAATGAGAAGATCGCAGGCATCTGGACCGAGCGCGATTTAATGAGAAATTGCCTCGGACAAGGCTTCGATGCTAAAAAAGATATAATCGGAGACTTCATGTCAACAAATCTTCACTCTGCCAAACATTCCGCAAATGTCTACGAACTAATGGATATATTCCTGGGCAAACGCATGCGCCATCTGTTGATTGAAAAAGATGGAAAGTACATCGGGATTTTATCCAGCGGTGATGTTATGCGGGCTACCATGTTGGAAAAAGATGAAGAACTAAAACGGTTAAATGCCATGGTCAGTTGGGAGTATTACGAAAACTGGAAATGGGAAAGAACCCAAATCCCGCCTATCATTCACAATAAAGAAGGTTTGAGAATCGACAGATAATTTGCCTCTTTTTTCTAAACAAAAGTTTTTGCGGGGTCCAGGGGCGGTTTTTACCAAAAGCAGCCCCTTTGCCGGGGCCGCAGCCAAATATGGCCTCCAAAATAAATTGTGAATTATGAATTATAAATTGTTAATTGTTAATTGTTAATTGTGAATTGTTAATGAAAAAAGATTCAGCCATTGCAACCTCTCTGGGCCAATTACCCACTTGTTGGCCCAAGAAGTGGTGGGTAGCTGCTTCCCCTTATTTTAAATTTTTTTTCTTGCCTCTTGCAGGCTTAAGCGGTATTATATGTCCTTTGGGACCCGCTTATAAGGAGGAAACAGCTACCATGGAAATTATAAACCAATTCTCAGAAAAAATCAAAGGAATGTTATCCACTTTCGATCGCTTAGTGTTTAAAGGAACCCTGAGGTGCTTTTATAGGAAAAATACCCTTGATTATTTTCTCTTCGAGAAAAAGATACTCAAAAAAAATTTTTCCACGTTCGCCAAAAACTATACAAAGGAAATAGTTAAGCATGGCATAGATTTAGCCAGAAAATCCGGCAGACCCTATATTTACCTTGAATCATATAAAGAATCCAAAGAAGAGAAGGCTAAGCAAATTATGAGCAGTGAGAATATTGAGGAAGGCCTGATATGCGTATTATCATGTGTGGAATCCTGCAGCGCCTTTGGTACTAAAAAAAATAAGAAAACAGGGCATCAGGATGTGGTGCCCAAACTGAGAAAATGCCTTCATCTCTATTTCTATTATGTGGACCCCCAATTCGGTTTTATGTATGTGCGTTTGCAAACGTGGTTTCCGTTTCAAATCCAGCTTTATATCAACGGTCGGGAGTATTTGGCCCGGCAACTGGATCAAGCAGGTATCAATCGAAGGTGCCAGGTACTTTATTCCCATTGACTATTTTGGTATTTTGACAGTCTAACCGTATAAGCGTATAAGTATAAGTATAAGTATAACCAATTGATAAGTGGGTCTGTCTGTATGCAGTATGCAGTATGCGGTATGCGGTATGCCCGTATATTATCATGGTGGATGGTGGTGCTTGGTCCCTTGGTCCTTGCCCTGATATTTTGCATTTGCTCCTTGCTCCCTTGCTCTGTAAATGTAAATGTAAATGTAA
>WVZO01000758.1:1861-2059 GCA_011772425.1 Candidatus Aminicenantota bacterium | reverse complement strand
ATTAGTTTTGCTTTTTGGATGGTAGAAATGGCTAAGATTTATATTTCCTCTACGTATGAGGATTTAAAAAAGGAACGGGAAGCGGCTGCTAAGGCAGTTCTTGGCCTCCTTTTTAGGTCTCTACCGGGGAGAAGAAGTAACGTTGGAAAAATTGCTGGAAATAGAGTAAAATATACCTTACTCTTATATATGTTGAGA
>WVZO01000758.1:1382-1818 GCA_011772425.1 Candidatus Aminicenantota bacterium | reverse complement strand
CGCATTGGAATCCAGGGGTATTCGCTGCTGGATTGCCCCCCGGGACATTTTAGGTGGTGCCGCATGGGTAAAGGAAATCAACGCTGCACTTTCGAAAGCCAGGGTAATGGTCCTGGTTTTTACATCCAGTGCGGATAATTCGAATTATGTGCAGTCAGAGGTCCTCTTAGCAATGGAAAGAAATATACCGATTATACCGATACAAATCGGCGATGTTTCTCCAGGAGGAGACTTGAAATTTTTACTGGCCAATCGCCAGTGGATATATGCCCACATGCCGCCGCAAGAAAAAGAGTTAGAACATCTGATAGATGCTGTATCCAACTACCTGGAAAAAGAACCGAAAACATCCGAAAAAGGTAAAGTAAAGGAACAAACAGAAGCCCCTAAGGAAAAAATGCCGGAAGTAATAAAATCAGTGAAACCAATAGAAACC
>WVZO01000758.1:0-1345 GCA_011772425.1 Candidatus Aminicenantota bacterium | reverse complement strand
GCGATTGGTATTATTTTTATAGATCAAATAACGAAAAAGAATGGACCGCCCAAAACAGTTCAAAAGACTGAAAAAACTGAAGAACCGAAAAAAGTACAGGACAAATCGGGAGAAATACCGGAAGATGTAAGAAACATAATAGCAAAAATCGGAGAGGATAAGGTTAAAAAAACCAATAAAGGTTTATGGGAAGCGAATTATGGCGATGGCATCATAATGGTATATATAGAGGCCGGCAAGTTTACCATGGGTTCTAATGATTATAAAGATGAGAAACCAATACATACCGTAATCCTGGATGGGTACTGGATAGGAAAAACCGAAGTGACAGTGGGACAATTCAGACAATTTGTTGAAGATAAAGGATATAAAACCGATGCTGAAAAAAGTGGAGGGGCTTATACCTGGACCGGTAAAGATTGGGAAAAGAAAAAAGATATAAACTGGAAGAATCCGGGATTTAAACAAGATGATAACCATCCGGTGGTGTGTGTAAGTTGGAATGATGCAAAAGCTTATTGCGATTGGCTTTCTACAGAGAAAGATTTGCCATTTAAACTTCCCACGGAAGCGCAGTGGGAGAAAGCGGCTAGGGGTACCACCAAGTCCAAATACCCATGGGGGAATAATGAACCTGATAATACCTTAGCAAATTTTAAGTGGATGGTTGGCAAAACCTCTCCAGTCGATTCATATTCCGGTGGTGCATCTCCCTATGGCCTGCTGAATATGGCGGGAAATGTCTGGGAGTGGTGTTATGATTGGTATGACAGCGGCTATTATAATAAATCACCGGATAGAAATCCGACAGGCCCGGATAGCGGTTCCAATCGCGTGGTGCGCGGCGGCGGTTGGCTCGTCGACGCCGGGTACCTTCGTTGTGCCGATCGCGCCGTCGTCAGGCCCTCCGATCGCGGCCCCAACCTTGGCTTCCGCCTTTCCCAGGATAATAGGTAACCCTTTATCCTTTTACCCTTTTACCCTTTGCCGCGCCGCGTACCGCGCCTGTTGAATCTTAACCCAGCCGGGCGCAGCCCGAAAAAAGCTCTCCGAAGCGCAGCCGGAGAGCTTTTTCACACTTTTTTCCTTTAAAATCCCCACTATCCCCCTAAAAAAATCCTATATATAGGGCGAAATTTGGTATATATAGGAAAAAATCGACGAAAAAACGGGTACAAAAATGCGATTTCAAAACCCTTTTATAATAGGCTTTTTGAGAGAAAAATTTTTCTTAATCCCTTTTTTTGCAATTATTTTTTGCCTTTTCATTAAAAAATCTAAAAGTATTTACCTATATATAGGAATGGTGTATGCTATATATACCATATATATAGGAAAACAAAGA
>WVZO01000087.1 GCA_011772425.1 Candidatus Aminicenantota bacterium | reverse complement strand
GACGGATAAACTTCAAAAGTTGTCCGAAGAAGACTGGCAGTTGGCCTTATACAATCTCAGGACCGCAAATCTTCTTGCGGGAAAAGACCCGTTGAGGCCGGACATGTTGGACTGTCACCCCCTGGTGCGGGAGCATTTTGGCGAGAAGCTCAAAAAAGAAAAACCGGAGGGCTGGAAAACCGCCCACAAACGCCTTTACCAGTATTACAAAGAACTCCCGGAAAAAGAGCTTCCCGACACCCTCCGGGAGATGGAACCCCTGTTTGCCGCCGTGGCCCACGGGTGCAGCGCCGGACTGCACCAGGAGGCATTGTATGATGTCTATTGGAAACGTATTCGTAGAGGAGAAGAAGCATATACTGTTCATAAACTTGGGGCTTTTGGCGCGGACCTTTCCGCGCTGTCGCATTTTTTTGAGAAACCATGGACCCAACCGGCGGCTGGTTTGCCCGATCATGATAAAGCAGGTGTATTGAGCTTGACCGCCTTTGTCCTGCGGGCGGTGGGGCGGCTGCATGAGGCCATCCAGCCGATGAAGGTGGCATTAGAGAAAAATATAAAGCGAGAAAACTGGGCAGAGGCAGCAAGAATAGCCAGCAACCTCAGCGAACTGATGCTGACGTTGGGGAAAGTCGAGGAGGCGGTCTCGTATGCCCGGCAGGGCCTCACCCATGCCGACAAAAGCGGGAATGACTTTTTGAAAGAAGTACTTAGAGCTGCCCTTGCCGATGCCCTGCACCAGGCGGGTCAACTGGAGGAAGCGGAACAATGGTTCCGGGAGGCCGAAGAGTTGCAAAAAAAGCGGCAGCCGGAATATCCCTTCCTCTATTCGCTGCAAGGGTATCGATACTGCGACCTCCTGCTGGGCCAGGGAAAGTACAACGAGGTGATGGAACGGGCGGAAAAGACATTGGAATGGGCGATTCAGCAAGGTGTTTCTCTACTTGATATCGCTATAAACAATCTTTCCCTGGGCCGGGTCTGGATGATGAAATTGGAAACAGAAGGCAGCAGCGATTTTACCCGTGCAATGGAGTACCTGGACCAGGCCGTTACCGGCTTGCGGGAAGCTGGAACCAACGATCATCTACCACGCGGCCTGCTGGTACGTGCGGAATGTTACCGCTTGATGAAGCAGTTCTCTAGCGCATGGGACGACCTGGAGGAAGCGGAAGAAATCGCGGAATTGGGCAGCATGAAGCTTTATCTTTGCGACTATCACCTGGAAGCGGGACGGTTGTACCTTGCTGAAAAGAAAAACAAACAGGCGGACCACCATTTCAGCATCGCAAAGGAGATGATCGAGGAGACAGGGTATTTTAGGAGGAAAAACGAAGTTGGCAGTTGGCAGTTGGCAGTTGGCAAGTAAAAAAAAGAAACGGGGAAACGGGGAAGAGAAGAAGTTGAGAAGAGAAGAAAGGGAAATTCCAAATTCGTATGATTAATGATCGAAATTTCAAAACTGTTGAAAAAAACAGTCATTTAGACTATACTAAATTTTAGCACGTTAAAATGGAGGTTACTATGAGCCAGGTGATTACGTTGACAGAAGCAAAAGCAAAATTTTCAGAGATTATTAATCGCATTATTTATAAAAAAGAAAAATTTGTGATAACCAAAAAAGGAAAAAAAGTAGCTGTTGTTGTACCTCCCGAAGAATTAAAAGAAGATGAGCAAGAAGGGCTGATTAAAGCAGTGGGTGCTTTGCCAAATATGGATGAAACCATTGACCAGATGGTTGAATCGATTTACAAAGCAAGAATAGAAGAAAAGTCCAGGGAGGTCAACCTCTGATGTACTTATTTGATACTGATACTTTGAGTAACGTTGTGAAACGTAAACCCATAGAATTTTTGAAAAATAAATTGGCCGCGCTTCCAAAAGAATCTCAGTATACCAGTTCGATTACTTTAGGAGAAATATATTACGGGGCCAACAAGACTGATAGAAAAGAGCAGATACTAAGCGCTTTCGAAGAGAAAGTGTTTCCCAATGTTAATGTCCTGCCTTTCGATGAGAAGAGTGCCAAAATCTTCGGCCAATTGAAAGCTAAACTTGAAAAAAAGGGAACCGGGTGCAGTGAACCCGATTTAAGAATTGCATCGATCGCAATTCAGCATAAATTAACACTTATCACCGGGAATACGAAACATTTCAAAAACATCCCGGGACTGAAAACTGAGAACTGGCTAATGATAAAGCAGTAGGTGTTTGCTGTATAATGCTTTCTTGCCATCATGATTAAAGATTAAAATGAGGATATCTAAAAGATGAAATTTTATAATCCTACTGCATCGATTTTCATTCCCGATGGTAAAACAGCAGAAGAGGCGTTTAAACGAACCACCCATTTGGGCATTGGGGCTCACCAGGATGACCTGGAGATCATGGCATTCCCGGGCATCCGCCAATGTTATCAAGACCCGGACCAATGGTTTGGGGGCGTTATTTGCACCGATGGCAGCGGCAGTAACCGTACCGAGAAATACACCTCCTACAGCGATGAAGAAATGACCCGGATACGAAAAGAAGAACAACAAAAAGCAGCTTCCCTGGGTAAGTATAGTTTCGTCATTCAACTGGATTATCCCAGTGCTTTTGTAAAAACTCCTCACCAACAGCAATTGGAAGAAGAGCTTTTAACCCTTCTTGCTGCTGTAAAACCTCCGGTGGTTTACACCCACAACCCGGTGGACAAACATGAGACCCACATTGGAACCGTTATTGCGGTCATTCGTGCCATCCGGAGACTTCCATTGGAAGAGCGGCCCGGGACGATCTATGGATGTGAAGTGTGGCGTGATCTTGATTGGATGATGGACGATGATAAAATCGTCCTGAATGTTAATGATAAAGAGAATCTCTGGGAAAAACTTATCCGAATCTTCCATACCCAGGTAAAAGGGGGAAAGCGGTTTGACCTTGCCGCATTGGGACGGCGGCATGCCCATGCAACCTTTTTCCAGCCTTATGAAACCGATGAAGCTTGTCAGCTTATGTTTGCCATGGACCTATCACCCCTTGCTGCGGATGATTCCCTGGACATAATGGATTATGTAATGGGACATATTCAACGATTTCAGCAGGATGTTGAAACCAAATTAAAACGCCACCTGGGGCGATAAAAGGAAATGAAACCTTTTGCCGTGGATGAACATGGATAAATACGGAGGGAAGAGAAATGGAAGTTATCATTCAACCTGACAAAAAAGCAGCCAGTTCGCTTGCCGCCCGGATTGTGGCGCAATTAATACAGAGAAAAGGCGAATGTGTCCTGGGACTTGCCACCGGGAATACGCCGCTGATGTTGTACAAAGAATTAATCAGGCTTCACAAACAGGGTGAGCTTGACTTTGAGCGGGTAACCACGTTTAACCTTGATGAGTATGTGGGTTTGTCCCCATCTCACCCTGCCTCATATACCAGTTATATGTGGGAGAATTTTTTCAAACACATTAATATCCCCGCGCATCGGGTTCACATCCCTGACGGCTTGGCGCCTGACATCCCTGCATTTTGTCGGCAGTATGAGGGAGCCATTAAAGCAGCAGGCGGCATCGATATCCAGGTTTTGGGGATCGGAACGGACGGGCATATCGGATTCAATGAACCCTCATCTTCACTGGCCTCGCGTACTCGAATCAAGACACTCACCAAACAGACCCTGGAGGACAACGCACGTTTTTTTAATGGCGAGGAAAATGTTCCCCACCATGTCATCACCATGGGGGTCGGAACCATTATGGAGAGCCGGAAGTGTCTTTTGATGGCATTTGGAAAGAAAAAGGCCGATGTTGTTGCCAGGATGGTTGAAGGCCCTATTACCGCCATGGTACCGGCATCAATCCTGCAAATGCATCCGGAAGCCGTGGTTATTATCGATGAAGCGGCGGCATCCAAACTGGAAAGATCGGATTATTACCGCTGGGTTTATGATAATAAACCCGATTGGCAAAAATATTGAGCTTTCTTGCCTGATACTCCTTGTAAAGCAGGATGTCTATTCCATAACCATACGTTATCTTAGAATTACATATCCGGGAAAGAATTTACCCGGTTGAGCCAGCCTTTTAAGAATACCTTCAATTTAGGTTTTCTTTCCACAAGGTCATTGTAATACGTGATGCGCCCCTGTTTGTATTGTCGATACAGTTCTTTTTGATCGACATTGTCTATCGCACCCAGAGTCTTCGGTCCGATTCCACCATCAACGGCAATATCCTGTCCCATATCATTCAAAACTCTTTGCAGCAGTTTTGACGCATTGGCCCCGGCATTAACATAAAAATCAAAAACAATATTGGCCAATTCTTGAAGCTCAATTTCATCGCCTTTGATCTTATCCCAATACATTGTCTTATAAATCTTACCTGCCTGTTCATCCGTAAGATTTTTCAGGTTTTCCAGTGTGGGTTCTACCCCCAGGAGTTTTTGAGCATAAAGCTCAAACGTCTTCATGGTCACACCTTTGTTGGTTGCCCCACCGGGATCATCGGGATGATCGACAAACCCACCCTCATGCTTGAGCAGCTCAGGAAAGAATTCATCAAAATTTGCCATAAGTCTCTCCTTTGTCATTTAAACTCGCAGTAAAATCATTTTCACTACAGGGGTATATTAGTCGAAAGAAAAATAAAAGTCAAGAGGAAGTAACGGTTGTCTGGCCGGTTTCAAAGGCAATATCCCTCGATTGGTTTTTTTTGTCAGCAGCAGCCTGTGTTGCCAGTTGGTCGCAGCGTTCGTTTTCCACTTGACCCGCATGACCTTTTACCCAAAAGAACTCCACATGATGTGTGTCGCATAAGTCCAAAAGCTGCTTCCATAAATCCGCATTCTCAGCAGGCTGGATTTGATTCCTCATCCAGTTTTTTCTTCTCCAACGTTTAGCCCAACCTTTTTTAATGCCATTAACCACATACTGGGAATCGCTGAAAAGAATAGCCGAACACGGATGCTTTAGGACCTTTAATCCCTCAATACAGGCCATGAGTTCCATTCGATTGTTGGTGGTGAGTCGGAAACCGCCGGAAAGTTCTTTTCTTTTATTCCCGAACATTAAAACGGCTCCGTAACCGCCAGGCCCGGGGTTCTTTATGCAGCCGCCGTCAGTATAAATGATGACTTTGCCCCTTTTTAGCTCCTGCCGGGTGTCTATTTTTTTGCTGGCATGTCCGGCGTTGGGCTCTTGGGGTTTTGGTTCTGACGATTCAAGTTCAGGAAAAAGACTTCGTTGTACCGGTTTTGTCCGGTTAAATTCCCGGAGCCACGCTTGCGCTTCTTTGATGGTAGAAAATCCCTGGTATCGCGCGTCGAGAAAACCTTTTACCTGGGCCTCCGCTCCATCCTCACCGTACCATTCATCATAAATGCCTGGTGTTCGGCCGCTGGCAACCGCATAAAATTTTTTTTTATTTTTACTCACCTTCAGCTTACTCCAGCAAAAAAAAATTTTTTTTATTTTAATAGTATAATACCTAAACCCGTATTTTGCAACCCTTCGGTGGTAATTGGGAATAATACGTGATATAATTTATTTTTCAAATTGAGGTAGTGTTATGAATAATAATAAGAAAAAACTGATCCTGGGTTTAGGTAATGATATATTAATGGATGATGGGGTCGGCCCCCGGGTAGTGAGAAAACTTGAAGAAAAATACCCACTGCCAGGTACGGAATACCGCACCGCCTCTTTAGGCGGAATGGATATTGTTGAACTGATTAGCGGTTACGAATGGGTGGTGTTTATCGATGCGATTAAAACAAAAAACGGCATCCCCGGTACTGTCTATGAATTTACTACCGCTGATTTTAAAGAGACCCTTCACCTGACCACTATTCATGACATTTCATTTCTGTCTGCCATCCAATTGGAAAAGCAATTGGGTCTTCATATTCCTAAAGATATTCATGTTTTTGCAATAGAAATCATTGAAGACCAGGTTTTTGGAGAAAATTTTTCGCCTCCCTTACAAGAACGATTCGACCAGATCGTAGAAGAGATTCACACCAAAATTCAATCGCTCATCGGATGATTAGCTTTTACATTGAACATATAAATCTCTTCGGGGTGCCCGAAAACGCTGTGAAACAGGCAAGCCTGTTCCCTACATAATTATTTACGAAGATTACTGGCAGGGCAGGAGGATGATGGGACACCACATTTATTCACGTTGGGACAATTGATGGGGGGAATATCCGGTGAAGAACCCGATCCTTTGCTCATGACTGCTGCGGGGGCTGAAACCAATCGACTGACATGGGAAGATTTGCAAGAAGAACAAATCACAGGCGATTGACTGGCTGTGTTCCTCACCAGGACTTCACTGACAGCACCGCACTCATCACATTTATATTCATAAATCGGCATTTTCTTTACCTCATTTACAGGTTGATTTTGTTGGATATATTATTTTACCATTTTTGCGATGAGATGTAAATCGGCAATAAGACGGAACCAGCAATACTAATTTTAGCCACGAAGGTATACGAAGTTACACGAAGATAAGAAAAAAAATGGTACCAATGGGAAATACCCTTATGAAGCATGGTACGATGACTGACCGTGTATAAAAAGTTTTTGCGGGGTCCAGGGGCGGTTTTTATAAAAAGAGCCCCTGGTCGCCGAAGGCAAAAAATATTTCATTTAACGGTGCAGTCTCAGCAAATCCGTCAATATAGAAAAGCCGGTTTCTTTTCGACCAGCCCCGGGTCCCACCACAGATACTTCACCCAGGAGATCAGTTGCAAAGGTGATGGCATTGGTGGCACCCATGACACCTGCTAACGGATGCGACAACGGCACCATCTCCGGCGCTACCGAGGCCTTTACCTTATCTCCTTCCTTTTTAACAGAACCGATTAATTTCCACCGGCAGTTCTCTTCTTTGGCTTTTTCAATATCCTCCGGTGTTATGTGGGTAATGCCTTTGCAGGAAACGTCTTCAATCCTTAGCGAGGTATTCATTACCACATTTGCCAGGATAGTGACTTTACCGCGGGCATCATAGCCTTCTACATCGCCAGTGGGATCGGCTTCTGCATAGCCCAGTTCCTGCGCCTTTTTCAGGGCATCTTCATAACTCATTCCCGCTTCCATCTGTGTCAGGATATAATTGGTGGTCCCATTGAGAATACCCAGAGCAGCCGTAATCTCGCATCCGGCAAGCGGACCTTCCGCTAAATTCAACACCGGTGTACCACTCATCACCGTTCCTTCAATCAGGAAGCGGAGACCTTTTTTCTCAGCCATGGCTTTTAAGTCGGTGTAAGCCAGGGCTGCCGGCCCTTTGTTACTGGTTACCACGTGCTTGCCGGTCTCAAATGCCGCTTTGCAGTGTGAAATTGCCGGCTCACCGGTCTCCAGGTCGGTAAAGGCCAACTCGCACACTACCGTGGCATTGCACTTCCTAATCATGGTTAGAGCATCCCAATCCTTAAGGTCCTGGCTAAATTTCTGCTTTGCTTTTGCCGCATTCAGCATGGCAGTTATATCCAGGCCATCGGGGTTGTAAGCAGTACCCCAGGCAATATCGGAAATCCCGACAATATCAAATTCATACCCATATCGTGTCTTTAAATATTCTCGTTTTTCCAGCAGAATTTCAGCCAAACCCTGCCCAACCGTCCCAAACCCAACTAACGCAATTCGATGTTTCATTTTTCGTTATTCCTCCTTGCCCTCGGCGACCAGGGGGCTCTTTTGGTAAAACCGCCCCCTGGACCCCCGCAAAACTTTTGTTATGCGGACAGTCATTGTACTCCGCTTCTTTACATCCTGCCCAATTGTTTTCATTACGCTTCTTTCTTAACTTCTTAACTTCTCACCTTCTTCTCTTCGTGTCCTTCGTGGCTTTTTTATTTTGATCGATAGGAAATATCAGCAAAGGTGGCTTTATGCCCCATTTTCATGATGTCTTTGGCATCCTTGCTGCAGCGTACACATTTGTAGTAAATCACGTCACCAATCTGCTCTGCATGGGCAAGACGGTCTTCTTTGGATAAGAAGTAAGCTTCCATGGTATCCATGGGACGTGAAGTACCGTCACTTTCGTATTTGATCGTAATGTTGGTGCCTGAAGCTAATACGTTGTGGGCATTTTCTGTCCAATCAAAATCTTTCAGTCCCAGATCAGGATTGATACGCAAATGAGCCGCCAAAGAAACCCCGGTTATCCCGGACTCTTTTAATTCATTAGCACACTGGATAAACATCTCAGGAGACATACCGTTACCTAAATTAACTTCATAGATCGGTGTGGTGCCATCGTCCCGGAGATACTCCTTGAAAATATTCAGCAGCATCCTGAACTGCATAGGACTCTGAGTGGAAAGCAGCATGGAGATCTTAAATGTCAGGTTTTTAATGTCCCTGGCATAATAACAAGCAGCAGCAATAGAAGACCAACTGGGGTTGAGATAAAAGTCACCACCCGTGTTGACAGCTGCACGAGTAATGCCGTCCAGGTAAACCAGGTGGTTGTTGTTGGCAACTTCCACTCCGCCAAGATTACCAAAGACGGTTCCCATATTTTTGAGAACCAGGGCACGCATTCCTGCTTGCGGTACATACGTTTCAAATTTCTCGCCGGTTATTTTTTCCAACCGGGCATAGGATTCATCACTAAGAGGTGTGCCCACCAGGTTGGTGTTGCAGTATTTACTGGCACCCATAATATTTTCAGCCATGGCTAACGTGGTGATTAATTCCCCATTTAATACATAATCTTCCGAGAGTGCCATCACCGAGATGAATTCCGCAGGAACCAGCGTTTCACCATCTTCGGCCATCCGCTGCATGCCCCTTAACGTTACCGGTGCCCCTTGAAAACCAGAGACCTGTGTGGTGGCAACACCTTCTTTGGTGAATTGGATATTCTCCTTTTCAATAAAATCCTCTACTTTGGCTAAGGTTCCAGCATATTGTTCTGCTTTTTCCAGCATCTCACCAAAACCTTTTTCCGCCGCCACCTTTTTCCGTTCCTCGTAGTTCCGCATTTGTTCAATGGTTTTCACTATTTCCACTGCACCACCATAAGCCCCTTTAAGGGCATCCATCTGTTTTAATTCCTTGTCATTAAAAAATTTAAAATGCAAACCCATTTTTCCTCCTCTATGTCTTAGCCACGAAGGCACGAAGACACAAAGGATTTTTTATAAGAAAGTTCTTTCTTTGTGCCTTAGTGTCTTTGTGGCATCTTTTCATTTGTATAATTACAATCTGGCTAAGGCCTTTTTCATTTTTTCCAATGCCTGTTCAATGGCATCGATGGAATTGGCATAACAAAGACGCAAATAGCCTTCTCCCATCGGTCCGAAAGACGTACCGGGCAGTACACATACACCAGCTTCGTTCAACAGGTAATTGGCCAGTTCATCAGAGGTACGGCCAAAGCGTTTAACATTGGGAAAAACGTAAAATGCCCCCTGGGGCATCTGGCAAGTAATGCCCGGGATATCGTTGAGCCCCTTTACAATCACATCCCGCCGCTTTTGAAAGATTTGACGCACCTCCTCTACCCGGTCTTGAGGCCCTTTCAAGGCTTCAATACCGGCAAGCTGGGTAAAGGTTGCGGTACAGCCGACAGAGTGGGTCAATAAAAGCCCCACAGCGTCGGCCAGGTATTTGGGCATTACCGCATAACCCAGTCGCCAACCTGTCATGGCATAAGTCTTGGAAAATCCATCCATGAGAATCGTCCGCTCCGCCATGCCCGGAAACGTCATGATGCTTCTCACCGGTTCCTTCGTGTAACTCAACCGCGTGTATATCTCATCGCTCAGCACCCAACAGTCATTTTTTATGGCTGCTTCCCCAATGGTTTCCAGGTCTTTTTCAGGAATAATACCACCGGTAGGATTGGAGGGAGAATTGATAATCACCAGCCGGGTACGGAGGTTGATCTTTTTCATGAATTCATCCATATCAAAAGAGAATTCATTCTCCTCTTTTAGCGGTATGGGAACCGGTGTGGCTCCCATGGTTTCGATAATGGCCCGGTAACTGGGAAAACCAGGGTCCGGGTATATGACCTCATCTCCAGGTTCCAACAACGCCATCATGGGAAAAAACAACAGCGGTTTTGCCCCCGGCCCCACTGCCACCTGGTCGGAAGAGAAGGTCATGCCAATCCGTTCACCGGTGTATTGGGCAATGGCCTCTCTCAATGGCAAAATACCTGCAGGGGGAGTATACCGTGTATGACCATCAGCAATGGCCCGAATACCTGCCTTCCCAATATTATCAAAGGTCTGAAAATCCGGCTGACCAATCTCCAGGTGAATGATCCCCCGGCCTGCGGCTTCTAATTGACCGGCTTTGGACAGGAAAAAATACGCACCTTCCGGTACCAGGTGACCGGTTCGATCAGCCAGTTGATTATAGGCTTTGCTCATCATTACCTCCTATTATTTAAACATCTCCTGGATTTTATTGGCCGTTTCTTTCAACTTTACGGCTAACTCTGCCATCTGCTGAAGGGTAAAGCGTACAGAGGGGCCGGAAAAGCTGATGGCCCCATAGAAATTCAACTGCTCGATCAAGAGCGGAACACCAATACAGTGCAGTCCTTCTTCAAACTCTTCGTAATCAGTACTATAACCCTCTACCCAAACCTTTTCAATGTGGTTTCTTAATACCTCCGGATCAGTAATGGTATGGGGCGTCTTCCTTTCAAAATTCAGACGGCTGATAATGGTTTCTCTTAAAGAATCCGGCAAAATGGATAGTATACTCTTTCCCATGGATGTGGCATGGAGGTCAGTGTAACCGCCGATACTGGTATGTATCTGTAAACTACGTTGACTTTCGATTTTGTCCAGGTAAAGCACCTGGTTTTTATTGAGCTCTCCTAAATTCACGGTTTCATTGACCTCTGCGGCCAGTCTCAGCAGTAGGGGATGGATTTTGTCAACGATCAATTGCTTCACCGGTACTTTGCTGCCCAATTCGAAAAGCCTGATCCCGGGAACATAATAATCTCCCTGCTTATCCAGGATATCGATGGATTCAAGGGTGCTTAAAAAACGAAAAAGTGTGGTCTTATTCATTCCCAGGGCGCGGGCCATCTGGTTTAAACTCTGTTTCCGGGGATTATCCGCGATAAACGAGAGCACTTCAAAGGCCTTTATAACCGTTTGATTCATCGAACTACTAATCGCCATTAGTCATTATTAATTAATAATTGACAATTGACAATTGACAATTGACAATTGACAATTCATCATTCACGTCTCTTATGCTACAGTCGCTTCAGGTTGAATTCAGCTAATTTATCATCCATGGGAATCCCATTGCTGTCCCATCCTCTTTCTTTGTAATACATATCCAGCCATTGGTTGAATTTTTCTTCCGCCAGGAACTGGTCTCTAAAAATCCCGGAGAGATGTTTTTCTTTAAAGAACCTGGAGGGTAAGGTATCGTCTTTGCGGGTTCGACCGTTCTTAATGCTGTACATCCGGGTAATATTGGAGATTTTTTCCCCTAACTTCATCAAATCATCAGGACTGACGTTTAAACCTGTGATGGTTTCCAATATGGGGCCCAGCCGATCAAAACCAAAAGGCACAAAATCGCAAACAACAAGGGAGTTCCTGGTATTGACTTCATCCTGACCGTCTTTGACGAATTTGGGAACAGATTCGTAGGTTAATTCGTTGTTCATTTCGGCAGTAGCCGTCCACAGACGGGTATGGCTGGCAAAGTCGGATGTAGCCATGGCCAACCCCATGGAAGCGCATCCTTTAATATTAACGCCGGACAATTCCATACCTGCTGTTTGCAGGGCAAAATAATCGCTCCCTTTACCGATCTCTTGCGAGGCAATCCGGGAACCCTCTGCCAGGATGTCACCCAGACCATCCCGGGCAGCGATCTTCTTGATCATCTCCTGAACCGCCTCACCGTTCCCGAAGGCCAAGCGGATGCCGCCGGTATCTGCGTCTGTAATGATCCCCTTTTCATATGCTTCCATGGCAAAGGCCATTACCGCACCGGTAGAAATGGTGTCCATACCAAAATCATCCGCCAGGTAATTGGCCATGGCAATGGTTTCCGGGTCGTTCAATCCACAGTTAGCCCCCAGCCAGGCCACGGTTTCGTATTCAGGACCTTCCATTTCGTAACCTTTCCATTTGGCATGCTTGGCACACATGATCGCACATCCGTAACAGGCAGTACTCTTCCAATTCAACTCCTTTCGCAAGTTTTCCGAACAAATCAGATCATAATCATCCACCACTACGTCCTGGCAGTTGCGAATGGGCAAAAAATGCCCGATTTCCTGTCCCCAGCGAACCCACATGGAGGTGCCCCGTTCATATCTCAACGCACGATTGGGATGAGCCATGACATCTTTGGTTAATTTGGCAGTTAATTCTTTGTATCCGGCTTCATCATAAAATTCAACGGTTTCTTTACCTCCCACAACAATAGCTTTCAGGTATTTGGAACCCATCACCGCACCGCTACCTCCCCGGCCAAATTGACGATGATAATCGATACCGATGGAGGCATACCTTACCCGGTTCTCACCGGCAATACCGATACACGCCACGCGAGTGCCCGGGTATTTAGCCCTTAACTTTTTCTCTGTTTCGTACCGGTTGGTTCCCCACAGCCCCGAAGCATCTTCAAAAAAAACACGGCCAGGGGTAATGTAAAGGTATACGGGCCTTTCGCTTTTCCCGGTGATGAAAATGTAATCAATACCTGCCCGTTTAACCTGGGGCCCCCAGTGCCCCCCACCATGGGAATCCAGGAATGTCCCGGTAAGGGGAGATTTGGTGACTAAGGCGGAACGGGCCGATGTCTGAACCCGGCTCCCGGTAAAGGGAGCAGTGATAAAAATTAACGGGTTTTCACCTGAAAACGGGTCCTGCGTGATTAAACCCTTGTCAACCAACAGCTTTAAACCCGCCCCTTTTCCTCCGATAAATTCTTCAAATAGTCCGTCAGGTGGTGTTCCAAAGTGAAATGTTTGTGTACTTAAATCAATGTGCAGATATTTATTCATCATACCTTTGATCATTGTTTCCTCCGCTTCTCCGTTTTTTGCTTTTTATTGTGCGTCTTGCTCATTTGGGATATGCAGTTGATTATTGTGTTTCATTATTTGAACCAGAGGTTCATATTTTAAGACAGATTTTAATTATAAAAAAATTCTCCCTTATTTGTCAAGTGTTAAATAAAAATTGAAACAAAAGAACGAAATCCCCCTCTTATAACTGCCCTCTTGCATCTTACGTCTCAGGGATCAAGGTTTAAGATATTAGGTCTTTATTTTGAACAATTTGTCCAGTTTAATAATTTTGAAGAGGGCGGTAATTTCTTTGTTCAGATTCACGATGTTAAATTTAACGTTCCTGGCGGTATACTCTTTATGGGTTAGTAGTAATGCACCTATCCCTGAACTTCCGATGGAGTCGACCTCGCCAAAATCGAGCACCATCTCGTTTAAATCCTCTTCCAGGATTTCATGCAGCGATTGTTTTAAATTTTCTGCACTGGGGATATCAATGGTTCCGTTAAGGAACACAATAGCTTTGTCCCCATCCTTCGTTACCCTGATATTCATTTATTTTTCCTCCTTGCTCAGTTTGCTCATTTTATTAGTCTCCAAGTGCCGAATTAAATTTATAACATACTGAGAAAAAAAAATCCACAAACCTAAAATAAAAAAATCTTTTTATTTTTTATTTTTTTTAAACACGAACGTATTCTCTTCTACAAGCCCCCTGCCTACTTCTTACTTCTTACTTCCTACCTTATCTCTAAAACCCGACGGCTTTGATTTCTTTTTCAATGATTTCGCCGTACTTTTTAACCTTGTCGCGGATTTCCGAAGCTTTGCCAATTAAAACGAACTGTAAATTATCTTTGGGGAAATATTTTTTGATAATCTCCTTGGTTTTTTCCACGGTCATACTGTCTACATTTTCCTGGAAGTCATTGATGAAAGACTCGTCAAAGCCGTAAGTAAACATGGAGGTCAGGAGATTTGCCAGGCTGCCTGCGGTTTCGTATATTGGTGGATATTGACCTTTGATGTAGTTTTTTGCCGAGGACAGCGTCTTTTGGTCGATTCCTTTTGTGTGAAGGCGGTCCAGGACTTCCAGTGCCAGGTCGATGGCTTTAACGGTTTTTGCCGTCTGGGTAAAGCTGCTGATGAAAAAGGTTCCGGATGTTTTGAATGTTGAGAAATAACTAAACGCCCCATATGTAAGTCCTGCGTTCACCCGGAGTTCATCGTTCAGCCACGAGGTAAACCGTCCACCTAAGATCGTATTGACCACCTGGATAGCGACATAATCGGGATTGCTGCGTTTGATACCCCATGTGCCGATCATAAAGCGGGTTTCCGTGGCATCTTCTTTATTAACCAGCAGTAACCGGCTCTTTTTAAAAGCAGCCGGAGGTTTTTGTTGTATTTCCGGGGATTTTCCTTTAAACCGCCAATTTCTAAACAGTTTTTTGATGGCTGCTTTCATTTTAGAAGTTTTAAAGTCTCCTACAACGGCAATGGCAGACGCATCCGGCTTATAATTGGTCTTGTAAAACGCCTTTAAATCGTCCAGGCTAATCTTTTTCACCGATGACCGGGTACCTGAAGTCGGGTTACCGTAAACGTGGTCCCCATAAAGAAATTTCCTGGAATAGGAACTCATGACGGTGGCCGGTCTTTCTTTGGCCTGTTCCAATTGCATAAGCAACCGTTTTTTTCGTTTTTCAAATTCCTTTTGATCGAATACCGGGTACATAATGATTTCTTTTAATATGGGGAAAACGTTATCCTGATCGGTATTGAGAAAAGACATAAAAACCGAAGCGGTTTCCTGTTCTGCATAAGTAGAATAGGATGCGCCCAAATAGTCCAGTTCTTCTTCGATTTGTTTTTTTGTATAATTTTTAGTACCAAACAACAGTCCATCTGCGGTTAATGAGGCCAATCCATATTTTCCGTTATCTTTTACAGCTCCTGCGGGGAAGACAACTGAAACGTAGATTAAAGGTACTTCATGGTGTTCCATCAAGTAGACGGTGAGACCGTTTTCCAGTGTAAATTTTTCGTATGTTGGTAATTTGAATGATTGTGTATATGCATGGCCTCCTAAAAACAAAACCACAAGAAATACAGATACGGTTAATATTGACAGGTTTTTAAATTTGCTTTTCATGATTATTTCTCCTCGATTTTTTTAAGAATGCCAACGGTTCGGTTGGATTTCTTAAAGTATTTTACCGCCGCTGCTTTGATATCGTCGGTGGTGACTTTCTTATATTCTTCCGGGGCATTAAACAGTTTTTTATAGCTGCCGAAGTAAATCTCATAGATCCCGATGAAATTGGCTTTACCGTCAATTCTCTCCATTATCCGGTAAAAATTGACCAGTTTCCTGTTTTTCACCTTTTGCAGTTCACGTTCGCTGACCCCTTCGTTGATGATTTTGCCGATTTCTTGGTAGATAGCCTTTTCCAGGGTTTCTTCATCCACTCCCCTGGTGCAGACGGCGCTGATATAAAACAGTGTGGGGTCCAATGCCAGGGGCATGTAAGAAGAAATTCTCAGTGCCAACTGTTTTTCATTGACCAGCGAATGGTACAGGCGTGATGAGCGGCCGTCAGAAAGAATCGCATTCAGGATATCCAGGGCGTAATAGTCTTTTGAGCCGGTTTCCGGCACATGATAGACAATTAAAAGATTGGGAGACGAAACGTCTTTATTAACAACCAATCGTTTTTCACCCAGTTGTTCCGGTTCCAGGGTATGAATGGGTCGAGGGGGTTCCCGTGACGGTATGGGTTCAAAGTACGTTTGGGCCAGGGCTTTTATGTTTTCCAGCTTCACATCTCCCGTTATCACTACCAGGGCATTGTTGGGGGCATAATAGATGTCGTAATATCTTTGCAGGTCACTTTTTTTCCAATTTTTTATATCGGACTCGTACCCCATCACTGCCCACCGGTAAGGATGAGCCATAAAGGCCACTGCCCTCACTTGCTCATTTAAAAGCCGGTAATTGCTGTTTTCAATTCCTGTAATCCGTTCTGACAGCACCACGCTTCTTTCGCTCTCCACCATTTTGTCGTCCAGGGCCAGGTGACCGATCCGGTCTGCTTCCAGCTCAAAGATGACTTCCAGGGTGGAGGAAGGAAAAAAGTCGGTATAGACGGTAACATTTTCGTTGGTGTAAGCGTTATTGGCACCCCCGGCTGCTTCCATTACTCTGTCAAACATTTTGGGGCCGTATTTTTTGGCCCCGTTGAACATCATATGTTCAAAGAAGTGGGATAAGCCTGTAATTCCCGGGTACTCGTTCCTGGAACCCACTTTAAAAAAGATAAACATATTGGCATTGGGAATGGAGTGGTCTTCCAGGACAATGAATTTCATGCCATTTTTCAGGGTAAAGGTTTGGATATCTTCTACTTTTGTTTGTGCTGAAATCAGGGTGGTGATAAAGATGAGGATCAGCGCCATCATCGTAAGCTTTGTTCGTGTCATAAAAGTCTCCTTTTAGTTACTTCTCAAAAAAGAAACAAGGTTGAGGTTAAGGTTGAGGAAAAGATTTTATTCCTTAACCTTAACCTAAACTTTAACCTGAATCTTTTTTATTTGGAAGATCAATTGTACCATATTACGGCCTAAATGATAATCTTTTATCATTCCCGACAATTTTTTTGTTCAATTGCCAGCCGAGCCCGTTTTGGTTCGGGCTCGGCTGGTTCAGGAGGTTAAAGATTTATTTTAAATGGTGGTAGTGGATGCGTTATTTTTCTCTTTTTTTTTCAGTTGTTTTTTCAGTTGTTGTATCTCCTTTGACATTTTTTCCAGCTTTTTTCGCATTTTTTCGATTTCGGCTTTAAAATAGTTCTCCGATGTTTTCTTTTTCATTAATTCTGCGTCTCTGACATAGTTTCCATAGGCTTTTTGCCGGGCCTGGCGCCGCTGTTCCCAGTTCTCACGCTGCAGCCGGTTTTCTTCATTGATCCGGGTCCACATTTCTCTTGTTTGTTTGAGAAATTGATCCATCATCATGCCAAATCGCCCTCTTTTATCAGGTACTACTGAAAAGGTTTTTATGTTTCCATCCCGGTACACCACGATATCCATGGATTCATTATCCCGGATTTCACCCAATACCCGCCTTAAATCAGCATTTTTTCTGATGGTTTTTTTCCCGGCTTTCACAATGATATCTGCCACCTGTAATCCGGCTGCTTCAGCCGCGGTGTCTTTTTGGAGTTTTGAAATCATTAAGCCGGCTCCTTCTTTAACTTTAAAGGCTTTTGCCAGTTCCGGGGTCAGTTGCATGAGATCCACTCCCAGCCAACCCCGCCTAACTTTACCGTATTTTTTCAGATCGTCGGCGATACGCATTACTTTTTGTACCGGCACAGCACAGCAGAGGTCTTTATATCTGACCCTGGGATTCTGGATTAAAAACTCCCAGGAATGATCACTGTAGATATAATCCGGGCCAAAAGCAAAACCAATGGGACCGCGAATGACTCCCATTACCCGGCCGTTTTGATCAATCACCGCACCCCCTGATGCACCAGGCATCACCGGTGCATTGAGAATCAACTTTTCATCCGATACGCTGCTGACTATACCCTGGAAGATAGCAGGAAATTCCTTATAAAAAACTCCCACCAACGCTGTCCAATCCCCCACCTCATAGGATGCGGCAGGCTTTATGGGGGTTAAGACGGCCCGGTTGATTTTTAACAGGATTATTGAAGAATTCGGGTCCTTTCCTACCAGTTTGGCAGGATAGGTTTTTTTATTGACCGTTTTGACGACCATTCGCTGGTAAGGGTAACGGGCTACCACTGCATTGCTGATCACATGCCTGCGGTCAATGGCAATGCCGGAAGCAAAACAAGGTTTACGGCTTTGGGCGATCACTTTTACAATAGAAGGAGAAACAGTGTTAAGTATACCCTTCGTATCTCTTTCCGTTCCCGGACTATCTCCAATACCAATCCTTCCGGTTGCAAAAACATGCTCAATTGCATTTGCAACCATACTCTCTGTAAAAAAAAGAATCATAATCAGTAAGAGTATTAAGATTACTTTCTTCATTTTGTTTTCTCCTAATATTATTATTTTCTTTCATACCCTTAAGATGCACGAAACACAAAAAAAGTTGCAAAAAAAATAAAAAAAATTGGGAATTGAAAAATGAATGAATTTCTTATAAAATATAACATTCAAAATCAATCAAGGAGCCACACTGATGAAGAGATAAGAACCAGGATTGGGGAAAAATTCGAATATCGAAAGTCGAGACAAATCCAAAATTTAAAACAGGAACTTCAGGTCTGTTTCAGAAATACGTTTGAAACAGTTGAGGACAGAAATAAGGAGTGAATAATGAGTTACAGTCATCAATCAGTTCTTTTCCAGGATGTGTGGTTCGCCTATGATACATCTGCTTCCCGGATTTTAGTAGGATTTTCCGCCAATTTCCCCCGCGGTTGGACCGGAATTGTCGGGGCAAATGGCTCAGGGAAGAGTACGATTTTAAAACTTGCCGCCGGGGAATTATCCTCTCAGCAGGGTCAAATCAATATACCCGGATATGCAATTTACTATCCACAGCGTACGGATGAACCGCCTGAAATGTTGGACAATTTTATTGAGCAGCCGGATAAAGAGGCCTATAAAATCAAGGGCCGCCTGGGGATCGAAGACCACTGGCTTGACCGCTGGGGAACCCTCAGTCACGGCGAGCGCAAACGGGCACAAATTGCAGTTGCTTTGTGGCTTCAGCCCCAGGTACTGGCGGTTGATGAGCCCCTCAATCACCTTGATTTGGATGCACGGGATATGGTAGCCGGGGCATTACAATCTTACAACGGTATCGGATTGTTGGTAAGCCATGATCGAGAGCTGCTGGATACCCTTTGCCAGCAGTGCCTTTTCCTGGAGCCTCCTGAAGCGATTATGCGTCCGGGTAATTATTCAAAAGGCCGGCATCAGGCCCAAATGGATGAAGCATATCTACATGACCAACGTTTACTGGCGAAATGGGCATTAGGTAAGTTGAAACGGGAGGCTTCCCGGCGCAGGGGTGCAGCTTCACAGGCCAATAAAAGACGTTCCAAACGCGGCCTGGCCAGCAAAGACCATGACGCCCGCGCAAAAATAGACCTGGCACGGGTAACAGGAAAAGACGGTACCGCGGGTAAACTACTGCGCCAGATGGATGGACTATTAAAACATGCCCAGGAGAAACTAAGCCAAATAAAGGTAAAGAAGGAATATGAAATGGGTATCTGGCTGCCGGGTTCGCAAGCCAAATGCGATATATTGTTCTCTTTGACAGCCGGTTCTCTGCCTTTGGGAGAAGAAAACCGGTTGTGTTTCCCTGACCTGGCCATGCGGCCCGGGGACCGCATTGCTTTAACCGGGCCCAATGGAAGCGGAAAAAGTACGTTGGTTCGACATATTATGGGATTGATAGATACGTCCAGGATACGGGTTACTTATTTGCCGCAGGAGGTTGATATTACTGCATCGAAACAACTCATCCATCAGGTTCGGCATTTATCCAATGAGAAGAAAGGGCATATGATGCAGATCGTAAGCCGGTTGGGTTCCCGTCCGCACCGGCTGCTGGAAAGTACGGAACCCAGTCCGGGTGAGGTCCGCAAAATTCTACTGGCAATGGGCATAACCCATGAGCCGAACTTGATTGTAATGGATGAGCCCACTAATCACATGGATTTACCCTCTATAGAATGCCTGGAAAGTGCGTTATCTGATTGTCCTTGTGGTTTATTACTGGTAAGTCATGACCGGCGATTCCTTGGTAGTTTGACTCGAACCAGGTGGGATATAAAACAGAAAGATGAAAAGGAAAGGGAATTTGAATTATGTGAGTATTTATAATGTTTTTTTATTTTTGCCCGCTTTGAAAGAAGCCCACGAATTACACGAATTTCACGAAAAAAAATCTACGTTTGTTTCTAGATTGCGCTTGTAACAAAAATCCTCTGCGGTGGAACAGGCAATATGTAAAACATGTTGGCTTATTACCGCATTGTAAATGCCTTAAATCATTTTCAGTACCTGGGTTATGGTAATAGCAAGCGCAGGAATACCAACCAAAATTCCGATC
>WVZO01000541.1 GCA_011772425.1 Candidatus Aminicenantota bacterium | reverse complement strand
GGCCCCTGGGGGTTTTCACGCGGTGAATTTTTATAATAATTTCTTCCATACCAATCGCTGCACCATTCGCATACATTCCCGGCCATATCCAGGATTCCATAGGGAGATTCTCCTTGAGGATATGAACCCACCGGGGAAGTCTTGCCAAAAAAAAATTCTCTAAATTTCGCTAATTTTTTATCCGGCTTTTTATTACCCCAGGGATATGTGCGGCCGTCGGTTCCACGGGCAGCTTTTTCCCACTGCGCTTCCGTGGGAAGTTTGAAGGTTAAGCCGATTTTCCCGGATAACCATCTGCAATAATCAACTGCATCATCCCAGGATACGTTAATGACCGGACGTTTTCCTCTGCCCCATCCTTTATCATTAGGTTCTTCTTGATAGGTTTCCCCACAATATTTATCATATTGATCAAATGTTACGGCATATTTTCCCATCCAGTATCCATCCAGGTAGACGGTATGAGGCGGTTTCTCCCCGTCATAATCATATGAGCCCATGGTAAATTCCCCTGGAGGAATATAGACCATGACGATACCATCCCCATAATCCGCTTCCCAGAAACCCTTTTCATTTTTATATACTCTTTGGGCTTTTGACTGCACAATTTTTACATATTCAGGGATTTCCTCTGATTCTTGTATTTTTTCTTTCACAGCTTTTGGTGGTTCTTTTACTTTAATGGTTTCCGTACGTTTTACGGTTTTTTTCGGTTTTACTCCCAGGTGCCGGCCTACCACCGTTACCAACTGATCTACATGCTTTTCCATGGGCGGCGTATAAGCATCCAGCCATTGGCAGCGAACTTGCAGTATCCTTAATTCCCCCTCAGGGGAAACATCATCGATTCGAAACGGGATAATCGTAATATTTTTATCAAGAGCCAGTGTGACCTCATCATTAACCCATCGGGAATGGTTTGCATTTTCAGAAAAAACCAAAACCACGACTTTGGATTTCTCAACTGCATCGATGATGGCATTCAGCCAGGAACCACCCGGTAAAACATCACGGGGGGCAATCCAACAGCGTATGCCTTGAGATTCCAGTGCAGAGCAGAGCTTCTCCGCAACTTCAGAATCTTTTGATGTAGAAGAATCACCTTTATCCGTGGCGTAAGAGATAAATACGTCGTGGATTGTACCTTTCGTTTCTTCGTCTTGCATTATCTCACCAAAAGATAGATATATTTTACACCATTTTTCCCGGTTTTTATAGATTAACTTCTTAAAAAAGTTTCATAATAAATATTTTGGCTGCCACCTTTTCGCATTTTTTTAGAAATCCCCTTTTGAGAAAAACTGGAGGTGGCTGCGAAGCGGTCGTAATGGCAGTGAAAAAAGGAGGCAGCCCGGTTTTACTCTAAACTTTATTAAAAATAATAGTGATATCCTGATTTTTTGCCAGTTTACCATCAGAGGTAATCAAAGATAACTGATAAAGAAAGGCTGTTGCTGCAATAAACCTGTCTGCCGGGTCCTGGTGAGGCAATTCCATCTTTCTGCTTTGAATCGCAATTTTTTTATCTATTGGTATTTCCTTTATGTTGGATTTATTTACTGCTCTCTTAATCCATTTATCTACAGGTTTTGAAATAGTAATCCTGCCTTTTTCCAATAAAACCATAAACTCCCAAAAAGAAATAGAAGAGATAAACAATTCATGTGATTTATTTTTTAAGATTTCCTTTACTTCTTCAGAAAGCTTTTTGGGATTTGAAACAGACCAAATCCAGATATGTGTATCCAGGAGATATTTCACTCAGCTAGTGCCTCCCACTGGTTTTCATCCATAACCGGTGAAACGATATCGCCATGGATTTCAGTACAATCTTCAAGACAGCCCAGCCAGGAGTCATCTTCGGCTGGCTTACTTTGTGTTTCTTTATTTGGAACTTCGGATTCAAAAGGTAAGCCGTTTTTCTTTTTGACCATTTTATAAAACAAAGTAACAGCTTCGGTTGCGGAAAGTCCTAGTTTTTTAAAAATGGCATTCACGTCTTTTTTCAACTCAGGTTCAATCCTCGTGGTTATCACTGCTGTTTTTGCCATTTTTATCACCTCCTATTAAAGTTTCAGTGTTTCAGGCATCGACCTTATTTTAATGCAAAAGCTCCTTTTTTTCAACTGGAAAATTCTGGTACATCCGGTAGACTTCTTGGGAAAAAAAGGGAAAAGGGAAAAAAGGAAAAAAGGGGACAGGTGCTCTGGGTCAAGAAAAACCGTGTCATAATAGTTTAGCTATTTGGCAGGATAACCCACCAGTTTATGCTGCGCTTCATCGTAGAGGCGTAAAGATAAAGATTTTAAACTGGAAAGCAATGTTAAAGACTTAACTTCCTGGAAGGCAGGATTCTCATTGTGACATTTCTCCAGGTAATAATTGGGAATTCGAGGACTCAAATGATGGATGTGATGGAAACCGATATTACCGGTAAACCACTGTAAAACTTTCGGTAATTTGTAAAACGAACTGCCTTTTAATGCCGAATCTATTCTATTCCAGTGGTCATGGCGCGCCCAATATACCCCTTCAAACTGGTGCTGCAGATAAAATAACCAGACACCCAGTGAAGAAGCAAACGCTAAGATGGGGAGTTGAATCAGTAGGAATTCTTTGAATCCGATCAGTAAACTGAGCAGGACGGCAATACCCACCACAGCGAGATTGGTCAGGTGAACGCTTAGACGGTCTTTTTTGACAGTGATATTGAAGGTGAGACGATGAATAAACAGGAAATTGATCAGTGCCCCGATGGTGAAAAGGATCAATGGGTTCCGATAAATACGGTAGCTCAATTTTACCCGGGCAGGAGCATTAAGATATTCCTCTGTGGTTAATGTCCAGACATCCCCTCTCCCCCTTTTATCCAGGTTGCCGGCAGTGCCATGATGGATCGCATGTTCATGTCTCCAGTAGTAGAAAGGAGTAAATACCAGGAAACCGGTGACCGTGCCCCAGAAGTGATTGGCTTTCAACGATCTGAAAAAAGAGCTGTGCCCGCAATCATGGAATATGATAAAGATACGTATCAAAAAACCTGCGGCAGGTATGGCCAGCACCAGGGTCAACCAATAACTGACCGATAAACTCAAATACATAAGGTACCAGGAAATCAAATAAAGCATAAACGAGTTGACCATCTGCCAGGTACTGCGCTTCAGGTCTGGTTTCTGGTATCTCCCCACTTTGGCTTTAACGTTTTTTTCGTCAAGCATCACTATCTCCTTTACCTTCACCTTACTTCCATATTATTTATATGATTTATAGTTATAGAATAAAAAAAAATAAAAATCAACTATGGCCCGCATTTCTTCTAAAAAACCTGGAAGGGGGAGGAAGGAAACGGCCAGGCAAGAAAAATCGGCAAGCTAGATCATTTCGAAAACCTGGGTTTGATATTTACTACAATAGTCCTTCTGGCTTGATTTCCAGCGTGATCCGTGGCGATAAACACAAACCGGTATTCACCCACAAAACCGACTCCCGGCTGCCAGCAAAAAACGCCCCTTTCAGAATCAAAAGTAGTACCAATCGGTAATGGCTTTAATGTATGGCCCAATACCTGGTACCCTGAGTACAGACGAGACAGAGCGTTTTTTTGTGTTAAGTGTTTGGTGTTAAGTGTTAAGTTAGCTTTGGGAAAAACTCTATTAAATCTCTCTTCAACTTCACTTTCAATATCTCCCAGGTGAATTTCCATCCGCTCTAATTCCATGACTTCAATAGTTATAACGCCTTTATTATCAGGGTAAAACTCTTGAAATATACCCTCAGGTTTACAGCCTTTTTTTATTCCAATTGGTTTGGAAGCATCAACATGGATGCGAAATACCTCTTCACTTAAAACTGAACACTGAACACTTAACACTGCCATCCGAGAACTTCCTCCAGTATTTTGGATCGTAAAATACCGGCTGCCGATGCCATCGGTGTTTCCTGCATTATCGGTGGCCGTCCATTGGATGGTATGTACGCCGTTCTCATAGGTCGTGGTATCCAGGTAGAAATACCCGACAGCTCCGTTACTGTTGGCATAGTCCGGGAACAAACCGGCAATATCGGGCCGGTAATTGTTATAGGTGGGATGACCAATGTTGACGCCATCCACCCATACATTAATGGTGGAGCCATCTGTGGGTATACTATTGGGCTGTGGGGTTAATACCCAGCCCCAGTTGATGAATTGATTACCGGATGCTGTTCCTCCTTGTGTGGGTGTATCGATGGCTCCAAAAGGTTTAACGGCATTGGCATTGTCGCAAATAATGGTCTTGACGCCCAGCGTGACCTGGTTTCCTTCCATATCGGTGGCAAGGGCATGGATGTTGAAGGTACCGTTGCCGCCGTTGGGTAAGAAATTGGTGAGCATCATGTATCCCCAACCGGCTTTGTAATTCATGGGATACCCGGGATATGCCTGTTCCACGTCCGGCCGTGCGCCTTCTACAAATACGGCGTCTCCAATGTAAACCAATGAACCGTTTTCTTCCCTGAAGAGTTGAACACATTGCACCCCGATATCATCCAGTACCCATCCGGTAAAGGGAACACTGCTCCTGACAGTGGAACCGTGAATTGGCGTGGCAAAGTCACCAAAAGGAAAGGAGGTCTGGCCGCTGGAATAGACATTCAATGTAACCGTTACGGTTTGAGGAGAGTTGGTGGCATTGGGATCTGAGATAGTAATGGTTCCGTTGTACGTCCCTGGAGTCAGGCCGGTTGAATCGACTGAAACGATTACTTCTCCGCTGCCGGTCCCGGATGTGGGAGAGCAATTTAGCCAATTTTTATTACCAGAGGCAGACCAGTTCAGGGTCCCGTCGCCGCTGTTAGAGATGAAGAAGGACTGCGGAGGAGTTGCCGTACCGGAACTATCGGAAGCAAAAATGAGTTGGCTGCGATTCATGTTAATAACAGGCAAGGTATATGACGTATCAAACTTCAGGATTATGAATTTGGTGCGATGCGTTAGATAGACATAATCATTTTGGGCATATACCCCCGGTTTTGCAAAAGAGTAATCATCATACTCATACCATGCACACAGAAAAGGAACCGACACGTCGAAAATCCTCAATATATCTTCTAAATAAGCCACATAAACAAAATCTCCTTGTAAATATATATCCAGGGGACTGCCAGGGGTGGGAAACGTTGCCCACCCCCTGGGAGATGACGGATCGTTAACATCGATAATATGCAAGCCGTCGTCATTCGCTGTAACATAGGCATAATTGCCGCTCACAATAACATTTTCGGGTGAGCCGGAAGTATTATAGCTGCCAACGACATTAGGAGAAGAAGGATTCGAGACGTCGATGATTTTCAACCCGGTTTGGTATACCGTCACATAAGCGTAATTGCCGTTGGTAAAAACATCTCTAAGGTCGGCCAAAGAGAGCTGCCCCGCCAATGAAGGAGATGAGGGTGACGATACATCGAAGATCATTAAACCGGTATAATCGATGACATAGGCATATGGATAGTTGACAGACATACTCCTGGGATACCAGTACTTCGGCGGATCGTATTTTCCGGTAAGGGCCGGGGATACGGGATTCGAGATATCGATAACCTGGAGACCGGTTCCCCCGGCAACATAGAGGTAATGACCGTTGACACACATATCATCCACCACGGAGTTAGTTGCAAAGGTCCCTGCCAGTACAGGCGCTGATGGGTTGGATATGTCTACTATTTTCAATCCGGAAAAAATATCGTATATGTAAGCATAATTGTCTTTGACAACAAATACACCGACCATCTCCAATGAAATATCATACGTCGCCACCTGGCTCGGTTCCGTGGGATCGGTAACATCTAAGATTTCCAATCCAGTATCCCCTTTTGTTATTAAAAGATTATTATCGTTCACAAATGAACTGTCGGTCGCATGGAGATTATGGAGATTAGAGTAACTCCAAGCTTTTTTCATATTCGCCGGATCGCTGATATCGTAAATGTCAAGGTCACCATCATAGAAAATATAGGCATAATGACCTTTAACCAATATATTATTCATGAAATCGATCACCTTGAAAAGCTGGGTCCCCAGAAGGCCGGGAGAGGATGGGTCCGATACGTCGATGATGCAAAAGTTGTAATCATCAAATTCAGTACCGGGAATACAAGAGGTGGCATAGACATAATTACCACTGGCATATACAAGGGTTAACGCACCCTGCCCGGAAAAACTACCCACTGGTAAAAGAGATGAGGGGGTCGATATATCGAGGATTTTCAAACCTGTTGCATACGCAATATAGGCATAACTACCGCTAACACACACATCGGAAATCCCAGGGAAGGTAAAATCTTCTACCTCCAGGGCAGGTGAGGATGGATTTGATACATCGATAACCAGTAATAGCCCTCTGCCGGTAACAGTGGTCCCGGTTGTCTCAGCTCCCCACACATACGCATAATTGCCGCTGACAACCACTCCTTGCATGGATGTCCCTGATTTTTTATAGTTTCCTTTCAACGTGGAAGATAAAGGGTCGGACACATCGATGATCAGCAATCCGTCTTCTCCATCCGCGACATAGGCATAATTCCCGCTTGCGTATATCCCGGATGCACTACCCGGGATATCGTAATTGCCTACTTTTACAGGGTTAGAGATGTCGCTGATATCGACAATATCAAGACCGGTTCCACTGGTGACAATGTAGGCATAATTGCCCTGGACAGAAACAGCCACATATTCGCCACTGCCCCATTCACCCACTTTGGTCAAGCGAAGATTCTGCGAATCCTGCGAATCCGCGCAAAAACCATCGACTGAAAAAAATGCCATAACCAACACAAATAGACTAATTAATACTCGTTTCATTTTTACCTCGTTGGTATTTAAACGTTAATAACAATAGAATAATAACATAAATACCGGTCTTTTTAGTTAAATCGGATAACACTTTATATTTTTTTCCAGGATGCTGAATTAAAGGCGCTTTCGCAAGGTAAATATTTATAAATATTTACTTTTTCTTTGTGTTTCTTCGTGTCCTTCGTGGCTATTTTATTGCCGTTTACGGCAGGGTTCGCCAAACCGTGCGTTTGGCAATTTCCACCAACAGCAAGAGCGCCAGGGCTGGGATAAGAAAATAAATATAAATATCCCTGGCCGTATGATATCGTTTGGTGGTTATTTCTGTCTTCTCCCAACGGTCGATTTCAGTAAAAATTTGCTGCAATTGATCTTTATCCGTGGCCCGGAAATACAGCCCACCGGTATTGTTGGCGATTTCCTGTAATAGTTTTTCATCGATCTGCACATCCACCATGATGTACCTGGTTCTTCCATAGGCATCAGTAAAGGGATGAGGGGCTTTCCCCCGGATTCCTACCCCGATGGTATATACTTTCACATTCAATTCTTTGGCGATTCCTGCCGCATCCCTGGGGTCAATTTCCCCCCGGTTATTGATACCATCGGTCAGCAGGATAATGATCTTGGTTTTGCTTTTTGAGTACTGGATGCGATTGGCGGATGTGGCCAGCGCCATTCCTAACGCTGTACCGTCTTCCAATTCACCCAGGGAGGTTTGCTCCAGGTACTGTTTTAACAAGTCGTAATCGATGGTCAGCGGGCATTTGGTATACGACTGACCGGCAAATACCACCAGCCCCAGCCGGTCAGTGGTGCGCTTCTGGATAAATTCCGATATCACATCTTTAGCTACTTCCAACCTGTTCTTGGGCTTGAAATCCACCGAGGCCATAGATCCTGAAATATCAAGGGTAATCATAATATCAATGCCCTTTCGCATTTCTTTGTCGAAGAAACGCAGTTTCTGCGGCCGGGCCAGGGTAATGATAAACAATATCAAGGCGATTAACTTGATGTAAAAAAGATTCTTAATAAAAAAAGTTTTTACTGTCCTGTTCGAGTCTTTGACTATTTTTTTGGATGAGTAAAAAATAAACCGTTTCCCTCGTCTTATCAAAAAGATGTTCCATAGTATCAACAACGGAACAATGGCTAATAAGAAAAGATAATTTTTATAGGCAAAAGCAAATTCTGTCATTGGTTTTTTTCCTGGAGGTTTTCGTTTCCCGGGATTCGAAGTTTATACGAACCGATCATGTCTTTTATTTTATTAAAGACTTCCGCAAGCACCGGCGAATCCGGGATAAATTTAGCAAACTTTACCAGGTCTGCCGTATTCATTACAAACTTCATGTTATCCAATATCAACACTTCCTGTTCGCCCCTTTTCAAATGATCAAGCGTTTCATAGGTGGTGAAATCTTCGGCATTAAATTGGTAGTTCCGGAATAAAAAATGTTTAAGTATCCTGGTCAATTCGATAAAATGAAGCTTCATCTTTCCTTTAACAAATAATTTTTTCTCCCACAACTCCCTGATGCGCTCTTCAAATTCTTCCAGGGGTGAAAGCAGCGGTTCCGGTGCCGGAGGGACTCTCTTTTTTCGCTGCTTCAGCCGTATAATGAGTAATACCACCACCAGTATGATAAACAGCCCGGCCATGACATATTTTAAAATATAAAAGGGATTCCCTTTTATATCGATCAAGCTTTTTAACGGTTTGATGTCTTTATCATCCTCGGTAAGAACAGATTTTACCTTTACCGGTATGGAGTTGGTTTGTTTGGTTTCTATTACTTTTTCATTGTTAATGAGTTCAACAGTAAAAGGACCGATCTCAAAATCTCCGACATTAAAAAAAGCAGCGGTTATGTTTTTTTCGAACATCATATAATCGCTTTGCTGCCTTTTTTCCGTGGGCAGTTCCCGGAGGATTTCGTACTTTTTGTCTTTGGGAATCTTAACGTTGATTTTCCCTACTTCTTCGGTTGTTTTGACAATGATTTTCAAATTTATCCAGTCACCGATGAAGACTAAATTATACGAAGCAGAAATAGAAACCTGGGTCTCCCCATAAACATAAACACCAGAACCGCTAATTACGATGATAAATAAAACCAATACCAACATAAAAAACGTTGAGAATCTTTTTCGCATTTGTAACAGGTCTCTCATTTTGTTATTGTCACCGGGCAAACCGTCTCCTCCTCTCCATGAAAAAATCAAACAGGGGTTTTTCATACTCTTCTTCATGTTCAATGGTAATATAATCGACGTCGTATTTTTTGAAGATTTCCAGCAAATGGTTTTCGTTTTCCCGGGAATCGTCCAGGAAGCTCTGCCTTACATGTTTGGAGGAAAAATCAATGAAGAATTCCTCCCCGGTTTCATGGTCCTTTAAAATAAAAATGCCGGATTTGGGCAGAGTTTTTTCTCGTATGTCTGAAATTTTTATGGCGATGAAGTCATGTTTTTGGGAGGCAATTTTAAGGGATTGGGTAAACCCTTTATCGATAAAATCCGAGAGGAGAAAAAGGATGGCCTTTTTTTTAATAACTTTGTTTAAATAGACCAGGGCGGTATCGATGGAGGTGCTTTTTCCTTCGGGCTCGAATTGCAGGATTTCCCGGATAATTCTCAGGATGTGGGTTTTCCCTTTTTTGGGTGGGATAAACCGCTCCACCCTGTCGGTAAAGATCAACAGTCCTACTTTATCGTGGTTCAAGCTGGCGGTAAAAGCAATGATGGCAGAGATTTCCGCAGCAATTTCTTTTTTGCTTTTGCTCTGGGAGAAGAAATTCAGCGATGCCGACAGGTCGATAGCCAGGATAACGGTTAATTCTCTCTCTTCAACAAACTGTTTAACATACAGCTTCCCCATGCGGGATGAGACATTCCAGTCGATAAAACGAATATCATCGCCATCGATGTATTCCCGCACTTCGGAGAATTCCATGCCCCTGCCTTTAAAGGCGGAATGATATTCTCCGGCAAATAATTCTTTTGATGACTTTTTCGAAATGATTTCAATTCGTCGGACTTTTTTTAATATTTCCTCTGCAATCATGGTCGGTTAATGGTCATTGGTCATTTGTAAATCTGGCATTAAGTCACTTCAATGACAATTTTTCCTGTATATCTTATTTTAAAGTTAGTGGGATAAGCAAAGCGCATATTCCACATTTTGGGTTGGCCGTCCGCCATCTGGATGTAAGAGTTTTTTATTTCCAGGGGTCGAGGGGCATTGATTTCAATGCCTTCTACGCCAGTGAAATTCATTTTAATATTTTTGGATCGCCTACTCATGGTTTCGACGGAAAAATTATTACCGCCAGCACTCTGAATGTACATCATTTCGACTTCGCGTATAGTTTCTTCTTGCATTTTATGCTCCATGTTTTAAAATGTAATTATATTATTAATCAACCAATTTTTCAACCCCTCGGCGAGGCCACGCGCCGCGGGGTCGGAGGCATAAAACTAAAATAGCCAATGAAAAAATTAAGAGGCCGAGAATAACTAATGTATTTTGCATCCCGGCGGCGGGGATGAGAAATGGGGCAATAAAAAACGCGCCTATTCCTGCGCCGATAAGATCAAATGCATATATCCACGCACCTGGCCTGCCTCTTTTCCATTCGCATGTTAAAAAACCTAAAACAGGGAATGCAGCCCCACAAAGTATACCATTCATAAGCATTAAACATATGAATACAGCGTTTACCAGGGTCCCGGATTTTAAGTCGGAGAGCAAAGGGGATGAACAACCGGTCAAGAAGCACAGGAAAACCATAGATAGAAGTATTCCACTCAATGGCAGCTTCGGGCTTTTAAAAGGCCTGTCGGTAATTTTTGCCCCAATGGCAAGACCACCCATAAAGACTGCCAATAGTATGCCTACGCGGTAATATAAATAGCCGGTCAACGACTGATACAGGGAAAGCAGGATGATCTCCAATGTGATGGAAAAGCAGCCGGTGATAAGGGCAGCCAGGAGGAGAGAGTAATTGTTGGCGGTTCGCTGAAAGGCAATCTTTATTTCATTGTTAAAAAGGCCCGGAAACATAACTATAAAAAATATGATGAAATGAGTGCCGATAAAGATACCCGGCAAAATGATGATATCCTTAAGATTTCCTTCTCCAAATAAATCCAGGACTTTAGATAAGAATCCTTCGCCAGGTTCAGCAGAATCAGACGCGGTAATGCCTTCCCACACCTTCATACTGTAGGTAACAGCAGCAGGATAAGCGTCGAGATTAATTTTTGCAGTTGAAGCTTCGAGCCGCTTCTGAAATATACTGATTTGGGTACGTGTATTATCATCACCATCCATGCCAGAATCCGAAAAAAAACTCTCCTGCTCCAAGACACCGCCAAACAGGCTTGAAAAATAAGCGGGTAGTTCTTCCTCCGGGATTTTCTCTTCTCTTAACTCTCCCCTTTCCTCGTACCGGTAAAAGGGCCTGGCAGCAGTCCTGGAAGAGAGCCTTTTGCCAAGCACTGCCGGATCGAGGAACACCTGGTTTTTCCACTGCGATGCCATTAATAAATGACCACCGGCCTGGACCGCGGATACATATTTATATACGGATTTCATGGCTTTGTAAACCGACGAACTCCTGCGAATTAATGTTTTTGATAGATACTCATGCGCTGCCCCATGGGTAGGTAAAAATAGACAAAAAACACCATCGGGTTTCAATACACGATTGACCTGGGTAAAAAACTCCTTTGTACAAAACCGGTTCACTGAAGCATTATCCGGTTCCCCACTGAATACGATGACCAGGTCATAGCGGTTTTCAGGTTCAGAGAAGATAAAGGATCGCCCATCTTCAGGTATAATTTTGATTTTCTTTTCTTTTCGTGAGATCCCTGAATACGTTTCAAACATATCGATAAGAACAGGATCCAATTCAACAATTTTCAACTCACCCACACCATGCGTTAACATATGTTCCGGCAGCCTACTCAATGAGCCGCCGATTAAAAGCACGTGGGCAGGCCCCGGATGCTGGGTCAGGCAGATATCAGCCAGATGCTTTTCAAAAAGGTCGGACGGATTACTCAAACCCGGGGCGTGCTCAATCGGCTCAATACTACTGACCAGGGCACTGTTGTGATAAACCATGAACTGATGCGCCCTGGGGTTTTTGAATACTTCAACCCTCCCGTACCGGCTCTCCCTGACATCCATAAGAGAAAAACCACTCTCACGATTTGATGGACGGACTGCCAGGGAGAACCGGTTTAAATCTAACGGGAAGCCCAAGAGAAAAACCAAGATAAAAATCACAGCAATTTGTATAAAACGAAGAGATCGGGAGATGCCAGAACTCTTTAAAATAAAATATAACCCGGCAACAAAGAGTAAACCTGTAATATAAACAATGCGAAAAGGAAAAAACACATCCACCAGGACAAATGATATTAACATCCCACCCACCATTGCCCCAATGGATTCTGCCCTGTATAAAAAGCCCAATCTTTCCCTGGGGTTTGCCCAGAGACAAAGAGTAAACTGGGCACCCATAAGAAAAGCAAAAGGAAAAGAAATGAAAAAAACAACCGTAATGACACCATAAAAAGAAAAAGCTTGCGTAATACCACCAGTGGTGAAAACCAGCGGATAAAGCCTGAGAAGATAAATTTGCAGCACCAGCACAAAGGCATTCAAAAGAGTAGAAAAAGCAAGAAGATTCAAAGGGTTGAAGTTTAAAGGCCTCCGGGTCCGCCATTTTAGAAATGATTCCGCGGCCATGACGCCAACAGCCGTCCACAGGACAGAAGCACCCAGTATCGAACCAAACAACAGCTCCGTACCATGAAACAACGCCATCACTTCCCGGAATATAAGAATCTGCCCGGTCTGAGCAAAAAAACCGATAAGAAAAAGCATTAGCACCATTTACCTTTGCCTTCGGCGACCAGGGGGCTCTTTTGGAAAAAACTGCCCCCTGGACCCCCGCAAAAACTTTTCATTCATGGTCAACCTGTGTTACAAGGTTTCAGTCATCGTGCCACATTGAAATCATTTTACTTCTCTCGCCTTCTCAACTTCTTCTCTTCTTCGTGTACCTTCGTGTCCTTCGTGCCTTCGTGGTTAATTATTCCCAAACACCAGGAATTACGGCTGAACAATAGGGACATCTACCGTAATTAACATTGTTTTTTAGAACATTGAATCCCATTCTTTTGACAATAATTTTACCACAACTGTGACAATATGTATGATTACCCGCATGCGGCGCAATATTAGAAGTATAGACATACTTTAAGCCCGTATCCAATCCAATCCGGCGAGCCCGTTCCATGGTCTTCTGGGGAGTCGGTGGAAGTTTCTGCAATTTAAATTGAGGATTGAATTTTTCAATATGCCAGGGGGTATCATCTCCCAGGTGACTTCGTATCCACCGGGCAATCTCTTTCAACGTATCATCCCCATCATTCAAACCCGGAACCACCAACGTTGCCACTTCCAACCACTTATCTTCACTTTTTGCCAGCTCCAGGGAACGCAAAACCGGCCTCAACGATGCACCGGTAACCTCCCGGTAAAACCGGTCACTGTTTCCTTTAAACGTAATAGTCACCGCATCGAACTCCCTTAAAATATCTCTAAAAGGCGCTTCATTGATATAACCGGCAGTACAAATGGTTCGTTTTAAGCCATAATCTTTGCAAAAAGCAGCAAACTCTTTTACAAATTCCGGGCAGCAAGCCGGTTCCGTATAGGTAAACCCGATTCCCTCCAGCTTTCTTCCCCTTATCTTTCGGACGATGTGCCCCGGATCAAAAGGGGAGATGTTGCGGGTCTGGGTTGGACTTTTCTGGGAAAATTCCCAGTTCTGACAGTAAAGACAACGAAGATTACATCCCGCATGAGCAATGGAGAGAATATTCATCTCAGGAAAGAAGTTGGCCAGGGGATTTTTTCCAATGGGATCGATATTCAATATGCAGGGTTGACCATAACCATACGTAACCAATTCCCCTTTCGTATTTTTTCGCGTCCGGCATTTTCCCCACTGACCGGGTGCAAGTCTTTCATTATGAGGACAGAGAGTACACTGCACATCGCTTGAAAGTTCAGCCTGGTAAAAATACTCGGCCTTAACCGGTCCCCGTTTCATCGAAGCGGCAAACGCATCGCCAAACGCCTGTTGGACGTTAAACACCTCCAGGGCTTTTTCTATTACCGGGAGAATGCCTGCACCAATACCCGCCAGGGCAAGTTTTTTCAAAAAGGCGCGGCGGTCGCTGTTACCATCACCTCTTTCCATTTTAATTTATCCCTTTTAACCGTTCTTCCAGTATCGGGATAATACGTTCATTTAACAGGAATCTCACCTTTTTGGATGCTTTGGGTCTTCGTTTGTAAGGAGCGCGATTCTCAATCTCTTCCCTGAGTTCATGGATTTTGTCCGCCGGTCTGAGTTCTTCTGCCAGTTTATCTTTCTCAAGTTCAAAATCCGTATCCGACATATTCCTGGCTCTTTCAAAAAGAGAAAGCAGCCGTTGAAGTTCTTCCTCTTTTTCTTCTTCGCTCATCGCATACCGGTGCTTACTGAACCGTTCGATTCGATTTGCAATCAACCGGTACTTCCTCCGGTCCCATATATGCTCCGGGATTTCCCGGACCCTGCGTAAAGCTTTAATGGCATGATCATTCGACGACGCCTGACCTGCCCGCACCGGGTTTTTAAGGTCTTTAGGAGGGATAAGACACGGTTTAAAATCATCGATCACCTGCTCTTGTTCAGGGGTTAATATATTGGACAGTTCACTGTCAAGGGCAGCTAACTCATTATTGATGGTGCGGACAGCCCGGTCTTGCGTCTCTTTTAACCGGTGATTGATCCGCACCGCTTCCCTTTCAATATTGCTTCCTTCCCTGGCAGGTTCACCTTTCATAATCTCATTGAACAATCGTGTAAATTTCTCTTCTGCTTCATCTAAAACGTGCAAATAACCGGAGCCTCTGTTGCTTAGAAATTCTTGTTTAATATTTTGAGCTTTTTTAGCGAGGTTCAGTATCTCTTTCATTTGTTTATCCGTAAGGTGCAAGCCGTTTAAGAGATTAACCGTTGAAATATCGCTAAAGAGTTTTTTAACGCGATCTTGCTTTTTCGCAAGCTCGCTGTCCATCTCTATTCCCTGTTGGAACGAGAAAACAGGAAGCGTGAAGAGGAAAAGGATAGCAACACTTAAAATAGTTGATTTAAAGGTTTTCATTTGTTTACCTCCTTTGGAATGTATTTCCTATTTTAAACAGAGAAAGCTGTCATTTCTTGCAGAAAAAAACAAAAAGGAGGAGGAAAACGATCAATCAAAATATTTTTCGAATTCTTGTTCTAATTTGTGATTTGTAATTTTCATTTTAATTTCTCACCTTCCTTCCCTTTTCGTGTCCTTTGTGGCTCCTTTTTCCTCTTATATGTGTCTTTATGCTCCCTAAACAGGTTTTTTTCACCATTAAACCCCATTTCTCCCACGTTTTTTTCGATAACCCCACGGTGAAGTTGATTTTTTTAACGAAATTTGTTATAGTAAGACCATGAGATTAAACAAACTGCAGATCGAACATTTGGCCTTTCATATCGTGAAAGGTCTATTAAAAGATAATGCGGTCATTACGGAGGATAGGGAAAAACTGGTCAGACAGGTTGAAGACCTCGTTACAAGAGAACTTGAAAAAGAAGACATCCTGGACGAACAGGTGAAAGAAATTTTAAAAGATAAATTAGAAGAGATCCGCAGTACCAACGTCGATTATTATGAAATGTTCAAGATGGTAAAATCCAAATTGGCCCAAAAGGAGAATATTGTCATATGAGCCTAAAATTGTCGAGAAATAAAGTACACTGCCTGGCTTCACTAATCACCCAGTATGTGGAGAAAAATGAAGAATTGGACTACATGGGAGATATTGGCAATATCAGGTACAGAATCATTCGTTTAATTACGGATGAACTGCGAACGTTTGAACAAATCGAAGAGGCGGCACGAGAACGAATGCGAACTCAAAAACGGAACGTTCCTGAAGGGTCAAGAGAGTGGGAAATCTTGTTTCGCAAGTTTGTAACGGAAGATTTAAATAACTTAGGAAAATATTGGGATTAAATGGGACTGAAAATGTGATGTTTTTTCTCTATCCGGTGAGTGATTGCCTCCTACCAGTCTGTCCATTTATTTCCTTTATCTCCAGGGGATTCAAATTTTTCCCCCAATAAAATTACATTGGAATTTTCATTTTTTTTATGCCTGTTTCCTGGCATCCAGGTTTGAGTGAGAAGTTTTAGAAAAGAGCGTGAAGGCTTCCCCTTCCGTTTAAAACAAGGAATTTTTAATTGATAATTATCACTCTCAAAAGTGGTTACCTGTGGTTGGTTCAGGTAAGGAAGCCTTCCAGATGGTCCGAAGGACCTTCTGTGGGTGCCCGCGCCGCGGGCTAATTAAATTAATTTTTTAATTTTTTTTGGGTTGCCTTTGAAAGTCTAATATGGTATTATAGTGCATGAGCTTAATAAAAATCAAAAAAGGTTTAGATGTTCCTATTGCAGGTGCCCCTCAGCAAAGCATTTCCGAGGGTACACCACCAAAAAAAGTTGCCCTGGTGGAGTACGACTATGTGGGAATGAAACCCACCATGGCGGTCAAAGTCGGAGATCATGTCAAACTGGGGCAATTGCTTTTCACAGACAAAAAAATGGAAGGTGTGAAATTCACCGCACCGGCATCCGGAACAGTCACTGCCCTTAACAGGGGAGCCAAACGGGTATTTGAATCCATTGTCATCGAATGCGATGAAAAGGAAGAAGAAATCACCTTTGACTCTTTTACAGGAAACCAACTGGAGGCCCTGGACCCGGAAAAGATAAAAACCAATTTAATCGAATCCGGTTTATGGACTGCTTTGCGGGCACGGCCCTTTGGGAAAGTCGCCAACCCTGCCGGCACTCCCCATTCGATTTTTGTGACGGCCATGGATACCAACCCCCTGGCGCCGTCAGTGGAAAAAATTCTCCAAGGCCAGGAAAACCACTTTAAAAACGGTCTAAAAGTGATTTCTAAATTAACCGAAGGCAAACTCTTTTTGTGCAAAACCCCGGGCGCATCCATACCCACGAAGGACCTGCAATCATTGTCAGTGGTAGAATTCGCCGGCCCCCATCCTGCCGGAAATGCCGGAACCCACATCCATTTCCTGGACCCGGTCCATCGAGAAAATACCGTGTGGCACATCGATGCTCAAGAGGTGGCGGCAGTGGGTAAATTCTTTACTACAGGAAAAATCCCGGTGGAACGAATCATTGCACTGGCCGGACCATCCGTAAAAAATCCCCGCCTCATCAAAACCCGAATCGGCGCCTGTTTGCAAAGTATCACCTCGGGCGAATTAACCGATGGTGACATCCGGGTGATTTCCGGTTCGGTGCTGTCCGGTCGAACCGCCGCAGGCCCCCTGGCCTTCCTGGGACGCTACCACCAACAGGTCTGTGCCCTGGAAGAAGTACAAAAAAGAGTATTCTTCGGATGGCTCAGCCCCGGGTTAAACCGCTTCTCCAGCAAACGTATTCTTCTCTCCAGCCTCTTTCCCAAAAAGAAATTCAACATCAACACGGACATCAACGGCGGAAAGCGGTCGGTTTTCCCCATCGGCACCTATGAAAAGGTCATGCCCATGGATTTCGAGATCACCTACCTCCTGCGGGCCTTGATGGCGGAAGATCTCGAAGAAGCGGAAAACCTGGGGTGCCTGGAATTGTGTGAAGAGGACCTGGCATTGTGTTCCTTTGTGTCTCCGGCAAAAATCGAGTACGGCCCGGTACTCAGACAAAACTTAACCACAATAGAGAAAGAAGGATAAACCAGAATGAAATTCTTGAGAAAATTCCTCGACAAACAGGAAAAGCATTTCAAAGAAGGTAAACTAAAGGGATTGTACTATCTATTTGAAGCGATAGACACATTCCTGTATACCCCGGGAAAACGCACACCCGGTGCTTCCCATATCCGCGACACCATCGATTTTAAACGGATCATGATGATGGTGGTAATCGCATTGACACCTGCAGTGCTGATCGGCCTTTACAACGTCGGCTACCAGGCCAACCTGGAACTCGCCAAATTGGGAGAAGAAGCAATCAAGGCCCAGGGATGGCGCGTCAGTCTATTGAACGGCCTGGGAATCGGCCTGAATGCTTCCAATATCTTTGCCTGCTTCATTCACGGTCTTTTGTACTTTTTGCCCATCTATATCGTTACCATGCTGGTGGGTGGTTTCTGGGAAGTGCTCTTTGCCTGTATTCGCAGACACGAAGTCCATGAAGGATTTTTTGTCACCGGCTTGCTGTTTCCCCTGATCCTGCCCCCCACCATCCCCTTGTGGCAGGTGGCCATCGGCATCTCCTTCGGTGTGGTAATCGGTAAGGAAATCTTTGGCGGTGTCGGCATGAATATCTTTAATCCCGCTTTATTGGCCCGGGCCTTTCTGTTTTTCGCCTATCCCATACAAATATCGGGAAATGCGGTCTGGGTAGCTGTAGACGGTGTCACTAAAGCCACTCCCCTGGCGGTTGCCTCAGAAGCCGGGACCCGGGCGTTAACCAACACGGTTTCCTGGTGGGATGCCTTCCTGGGAATTATCCCCGGGTCTATAGGCGAAACCTCCACACTGGCCATCCTTATCGGTGCCTTCATCCTGGTTGTTACCGGTATCGGTTCCTGGCGCATCATGACCAGCGTCCTGGTAGGAATGGTCGGTTTTTCCCTGCTATTTAACCTCATCGGCAGCAGCACCAACCCCATGTTTGGTGTAGACCCCCTGTGGCACCTGGTATTGGGAGGTTTTGCTTTCGGGACCGTATTTATGGCCACCGACCCTGTCAGCGCTGCCATCACCAAAAAAGGAAAGTATGCCTACGGCCTGTTGATCGGGTTGCTGGTGGTACTGGTACGGGTGATCAATCCCGGGTACCCCGAAGGCATGATGCTGGCCATCCTGTTCGCTAACATGTTTGCACCCCTGATTGACCGCATATATATAAATAAAAATATCAAGAGGAGGAATCTCCGCTATGTCAAATGACAGCCTCAAAAACATAATCGGTGTTGCATTGGGTGTGTGCCTGGTCTGTTCTATCCTGGTGTCTATGGCAGCCGTTTTTTTAAAACCCAGACAAGTGGCCAATCAAAGACTGGAAAGAGAAAAAAATATATTGATTGCCGGGGATTTAATAAAAGAAAAAGAAAAAGTTGACGCAAAAAAGGTTTTCTCCATTTTCTCCGAAAAAATTCAGCCTGCCCTTATCGAACTCAAAACCGGCGATCTTTTATCCAAAGAGAAAATGACCGGGAAACTGGCCCCTGAAAACTTTAATATTAAAAAAATCTACCTGGACCCGGAATACGGCGAGGACGTTCCCCCGGACCAATATACTGCCAGTATTAAACGGGTGCCTACCCACATGATCATATATTTTGTCAAGGAAGGAGATGAAATCTCCAGGGTCATTTTCCCGGTTTATGGCAGTGGGTTGTGGTCTACTTTGTATGGTTTTTTGGCCCTTGATCGTGAATTTAAAACAGTCAAAGGGTTCACCATTTACGACCATGGGGAAACTCCCGGCCTGGGCGGCGAAGTGGATAATCCCAAATGGAAAGCCTCCTGGAGGGGGAAAATTGCCTTTGATGATGCCGGTGAGCTGCAGCTCGAAGTTCTCAAAGGCACAGCAGCTCCCGGTTCCACCACGGAAATTGACGGTTTTTCCGGCGCCACCCTCACCTCACGGGGGGTCGATGACATGATCGCCTTCTGGTTCGGCCCTAAGAAAAAAGACCTCGAAAAGTTAAAAGATAAACCAAAAGATTGGGCGAAAGGTTATTACCGTCCCTTCATGGAAAAATTTAAAGAGAAACAGGAACAAGGAGGGCAGCAATGAGTAAATTGAGAAAGACGCTGCTGGAACCCATATTTGATAATAACCCCATTGCATTGGGTGTGCTGGGCATATGCTCCGCGCTGGCGGTTACCTCGAAACTGGAAACCTCCGTGGTGATGTCCATGGCGGTTATTTTCGTGTTGGCTTTTTCCAACCTCGCTGTCAGCATTATCCGGAACTTTATCGCTGCCAGCACCCGGATATTGGTGGAAATGACCATTATCGCCTCCCTGGTTATCATTGCCGACCAGGTAATCAAAGCCTATGCCTTTGATGTTAGTAAACAGTTGTCCGTCTATGTGGGATTGATTATTACCAATTGTATTATCATGGGACGTGCCGAAGCCTATGCCCTGAAAAATCCCCCGCTGCAGAGCTTAGTAGACGGTATCGGCAATGGACTGGGTTATACCTTTATACTGATAACAGTCGCAGTGGTCAGGGAATTATTTGGTTCCGGCAAACTGTTTGGTATTTCTATCCTGCCCCTCACCACCGAGGGCGGATGGTATCCCGCAAACAATGTGCTCTTAGGGCCTGCCAGCGCCTTTTTCCTGATTGGCGGTATTATCTGGGTTATTCGAGCTTTTAAATCGGAACAAGTGGAGAAGGATTAAAATGGTAGAACATTACTTAAATCTATTTGTTAAATCAATATTTATCGAAAATATTGCCCTCGCTTTATTCCTGGGCATGTGTACCTTTCTGGCGGTTTCCAAACGATTGGAAACATCCGTTGGACTGGGCATTGCCGTAATCGTGGTGCAAACCATTACCGTTCCTGTCAACAACCTGATTTACACCTCTATATTAAAAGAAGGTGCATTGTTCAAAGGGGTAGACCTCACCTTCCTGGGGTTGTTGGCTTATATCGGTGTTATTGCCTCCATGGTGCAAATCCTGGAAATGACACTGGACAAATTTTTCCCAAAACTATACAATGCACTGGGTATTTTTCTACCCTTAATTACCGTTAACTGTGCTATCCTGGGAGGTGCCCTTTATATGGTCAAAGAGGAATACACCTTCGGAGAAAGTGTGGTATTCGGTGTGGGGTCAGGGACCGGCTGGGCATTGGGCATTATCGCGCTTGCCGGTATCCGGGAAAAAATGAGGTACAGCAATGTCCCCGACGGTCTCAAGGGACTGGGAATTACTTTTATTAATGTAGGCCTGATGGCATTGGCCTTTATGCTGTTCTCAGGAATTCGGTTATAAGTTAAGATGAAATAATATAAAGAATGGTGAAAAGATGAGCGCACTAAGTGTAATTTTACTGGGCGTGGTAATGTTTATCGTTATTGTGATTGCGCTGGTTATTGTAATCGTTTTTGCCAGGTCCAGGCTGGTAGCCACCGGTAATATCAATATTGTGATTAATGACCGGACAGAGGAACCAATAGTGGTTCCGGTAGGCGGGAAATTACTCAATGGCCTGGCGGTGAAGAAGATATTTATCCCTTCCGCCTGCGGCGGCGGCGGAACCTGCGGCCAGTGTAAAGCAACCGTACTGGATGGCGGCGGCGATGTCCTGCCCACAGAAGTGACCCAACTCAACCGCAGAGAGATAAGAGAAAAGATCAGGCTTTCCTGCCAGGTGCCGGTAAAGCAAGATATGCGCATTGAAATCCCCCCGGAAGTATTCAGTGCCAAACAATGGGTATGTACGGTTCGCTCCAATCACAATGTGGCTACCTTTATTAAAGAGCTGGTGTTAGAATTACCCGAAGGCGAAAGCGTCGATTTCCGCGCCGGCGGGTATATACAAATAGAAGCGCTACCCCATACCGTCAGTTATAAAGACTTTGATGTTGAAGACGAATATAAACCCGATTGGGACAGGTGGAATATGTGGCGTTATGTTTCCAAAGTAGATGAAGAGGTGTCACGGGCCTATTCCATGGCCAACTATCCCGAAGAAAAGGGCATCATTATGTTGAATGTCCGAATCGCTTCTCCCCCGCCCAATATGCCCAATGTGCCCCCCGGGAAAATGTCTTCCTATATATTTAACTTGAAACCCGGAGATAAAACCACGATAACCGGCCCCTTTGGTGAGTTCTTTGCCAAAGAAACCGACAACGAAATGGTATTTATCGGCGGCGGTGCAGGTATGGCGCCCATGAGGTCCCATATCTTCGACCAGTTGAAACGAATAAAATCCAAGCGGAAAATGACCTTCTGGTACGGTGCCCGAAGTCTCAGGGAAATGTTCTACGTGGAGCACTTCGACAAACTGCAAGAAGAAAATGACAATTTCAAATGGTACGTGGCACTCTCCGAACCCCTGCCCGAAGATGATTGGGACGGCCCCACCGGGTTTATCCACCAGGTAGTCTACGACATGTACCTGAAAGACCACCCCGCCCCCGAAGACTGCGAATACTATATCTGCGGCCCACCAATGATGAACACCGCCGTATTAAAGATGCTGGACGACCTCGGCGTCGAACCCGAAAACATCCTATTAGACGATTTCGGCTAACCCCACAGCGTGGGGGGGCAAAGCAGGCGCATACGCGCCATCTAAAGGTTTCCTTACCTGAACCAACCAGTCTGGAGACCTCTTTTGCTATTGATATGATTCGAGAAGAGGGTTGCTGCGTCAAACGTTTGGGGAAACCTTAAACTTATCTTTTCACTTTTTTCTCTTCTCCGTTTCTTCTCTTTCTTTCTTCGCGTGTCTTCGCGTGTCTTCGCGGTTAAAAAAAATAGGCGATGGACTTTTAGCGGGGTTGACAAATGTACGAATACAAATTAATATTAATAGCTAAACTAAAAAAATGAGGCAAACGGATGATTGCAGGTAGGAAGATTTTAATTGTCTTGGTTGTAAGTGCCGGTATACTTTTGTGGCAATGTGGAAAGCGGAGAAGCACCTCTGAGTTGCTGGAATTGCGCGGACGCACTATGGGTACGATGTTTATGGTGAAAACACTTAAGAAACCTGAAGACCTGGAATTTACCACTTCGGAACTGACACTGAAACTGTCCAAAGATATCGGGGAAATTCTGACAACAGTCAATCAACAAATGTCCACCTGGGTAAAAGATTCTGAAATTTCCCGTTTCAATCGCTTCCAGGAAACCGGCTGGTTTGACGTTTCTTCCGACACAGCCCTTGTATTTACCGAAGCTTTACGGGTCAGTGAATTATCCAACGGAGCCTTTGATATCACAGTCGGACCGTTGGTGAACCTCTGGGGATTCGGTCCTGCCAAAACAGACCGGCAAATACCCGGTGATGATCAAATAAAAAAGGTAATGGCAAAGACCGGTTATCAAAAATTATCGGTTCGCCCATCGTCATCACCCCCTGCAATCAAAAAAGAAATTCCTGGAATCCAGTGTGATCTTTCCGCCATTGCCAAGGGATTCGGGGTGGATAAAGCAGCAGAATACTTGGAATCCAAAGGGTACATGAATTACCTGGTGGAAATCGGTGGAGAAGTCCGGG
>WVZO01000503.1:794-1097 GCA_011772425.1 Candidatus Aminicenantota bacterium | reverse complement strand
CGCCACCGTATGAATTTGCAAGAGTAATAATTGCTTTGGCCTTGTGGTGTGGAGGAGCAAATCCACAACGATTGCCATATTTGAAATGGGAAAACAACGGGCCAGGATGGGATTTAGGCCGATTGCTGGTGCAGACATTTAAGTATCCATATTATTATTGTTCTGAAACAATTGGCAAAGTAGGAAATAAGAAAACAGATAAATATGGGTATCACATAAGTCGGGAAAGCAAAGAACTTTTATTGCGGGCGTATGAGCGGGCATTGTTGCAAGGGAAAATAATTAATCACGATAAACAAAGTT
>WVZO01000503.1:412-743 GCA_011772425.1 Candidatus Aminicenantota bacterium | reverse complement strand
ATTGGCTGATAAGCTATTGCATGGCGATAGGGTAATGGCTGATGCTTTGACAGTAGAGGACAAGGAAGTTGCAAAGCCAAAAAAAGCAAAAGTTAGTGCACCTTATCAGAGTTTTGCGTGGCGTTTTAATCGGTGGAAAAGAAGTAAACAGAGACAAAAGGGGTGGAGAAAGAAATACTCTTTTGTTTGAAAATAGGAGAGGGAAATGCCAATTGAATTAACGGCAAACAAAGTTGCAAATGCAGCAAAGGAAGGTTTTGAACGACACCGAAGATTTCGTAAAGCACGGGCGATGTTTATTAAAGATTATGCGGGCGAATATTATCACAGA
>WVZO01000503.1:0-322 GCA_011772425.1 Candidatus Aminicenantota bacterium | reverse complement strand
ATCACAAAAGCAGCGAAAAATGAAACGGATTTTGCGGGCGGGCTGTGTTGATATGTGTTTTGGTGATGCGATTTTTAAGACTTCGCTTGCTGCAACTGGTGAGCTTTTACAAGTTGAACCTGATGTGAATGTTGACCCCGGCCAAATTTATACAGAACGAATTGATTGGGATGATTTTACTGCTGATCCACTTTGTAAAAGTTGGGACAAAGCAGGATTTCTTGGGCATAATGTACGAATTGAACGGCAAAAACTTTTGGATATGGACGGATGGGACCACGATTTAGTGCGAAGTTTGCCGAGAGCCGGAAATGTGCCGCTT
>WVZO01000260.1:785-1156 GCA_011772425.1 Candidatus Aminicenantota bacterium | reverse complement strand
AAGTGGTTGGTATTTCTGTCAAAGAGCATGTGAATATCGATGCGGTTACCGGTTTTTTGAAAGGAATTGTCACCAATATTAAAGAGAAAGAGACTGATTTTACTATTAACCAGAGGCAGAAGCTTGCCCTGGAGGAATTAAGGGCGGTGCTTTGCCGGGTTAAAGAAATGGCGGCGGTTCATTCCGGTCATGCGGAGATCATTGCCGAAGAAATACGGCGTGCTGTAGAAATCATCGGGCAATTAATGGGAGAAATTACCCCGGATGATATTCTAAATAAAATATTTTCAGAATTCTGTATAGGGAAATAATTGCCTCCGGCGGCCAGGGGCTCTTTTTGAAAAAACCGCCCCTGGACCCCGCAAAAACTT
>WVZO01000260.1:0-764 GCA_011772425.1 Candidatus Aminicenantota bacterium | reverse complement strand
TTGCCCCATTAGGATCATTTGTATTCCGTTTCCAAAGAAGGGTTTGTAATTTGTGATTTGGAATTTGGAATTTTCTTCATCTTCGTGGTTTATAAAATTTGGCGGCAAATCCGGCGGGGTTGATATATTTTGTTTTTTCTGTTATTATTGAAGAAATTGGAGGTATTTAATGGCGGTTCGGTTTATACTTACCGGGTATGTGGACCAGCTTATGAGTGAGGCTGTGTATGATAAGCTGGAAGATGGTTCCTTTAGCGGTCGAATTCCCCTGTGTAAGGGAGTCATCACGTTTGGTAATACGCTGCGAGAATGTGAAGATGAATTACGTTCTACACTTGAGGATTGGATATTGGTGGGCCTGAAGATGGGTCATCATTTACCCGTTGTAGGCGAAATAGACTTGAATAAGAGACCGACTTATGAGCAAGTGGGCGCCTTGTAAGCGGCGGGATTTTATTCGCAAATTACGTAAACTGGATTTTGAAGGTCCCTATTCGGGCACACGTCATCAGTTTATGATCTGGGGGCAGCATCGGTTGGCGATTCCTTCAAATGCTGAGTATTCTGTTCCCCAATTAAAAATGATGCTCCTGGAAGTTGCCGGGATAATTGGAAGGGAAATACCCCCGGCTGAGTGGAGAGAACTTTAATAGAAAACAGCTCAGGAGTGGTTCCAATGGGGTAATATGTTGAGAAGCGTGGTACAATGACTGTCCGCATATAAAAAATTTTTGCGGGGTCCAGGGGCGGTTTTTTTAAAAAGA
>WVZO01000043.1 GCA_011772425.1 Candidatus Aminicenantota bacterium | reverse complement strand
CCAACCACTTCCTCCTCTTTGAAATAAGTATTGATGGCCTTCCATACCTGGGGGTCCATTATATCCTGTTTGTTAGCAGTAATGATTTTTTTCTTTTCTTTGACCAACTGATAAATCTCTTTATCGGTATTTTCCAGCGGCCGGGACATATCCAACATAAAAATCGCAGCATCGCAATTTTTTACTCGTTCCAGGCTTCGCCGCATACCCTCGGCTTCGATATCATCCCTGCTCTCTCGGTTGATACCTGCCGCATCAGTGATTTCAATAGGAAACCCATCGATATAAATTTTTTCCCTGATAAAATCCCGCGTGGTGCCGGGAATGGAAGAAATAATGGACCGCTCCTCCATCAGCAGCGTATTGAAAAGAGAAGACTTCCCCACATTAACTTTACCCACAATCACCACATTCAAACCTTTATTCAAGAGCTCATTAAAACGGGCATTGGCTAAAAGGGTATCCAGACGCTTTAACGGTGCCTCCAATTGTTGGACANNCCTCTTCAAATTCAATCTTGGTTTCAATGCGAACCCCCAGTTCAATCAAATCCTCTTTTAATTGTTCCATCAAACGTGACAGCCTACCTTCCAGGCTGCCGAATTTCATGTGGGCGTAGTACCGGGAATTGGCATTTATCAATTCATTCACAGATTCAGCCTGGATCAAATCCATCTTCCCGTTTTTAAAAGCCCTGTAGGTGAATTCACCGGGCAGGGCACTGCGGATGCCCTGAGGTTCCAGGCTGCAGATGAGATTGAGGACTTCCTCCACCAGGAAGGGATTGGAATGCATGGATATTTCTGCTAAATCCTCACCCGTATAACTATGGGGCGCTTGAAAAAAAACGATCACCACTTCATCAATCCGCTTTCCATTAGCTGTGATAAAACTGTGAAAGGTGCGGCCAGGTGTTATTGAACCGGCATTGGTCCATTTCTCAATTATCCTGTATAAAATAGACCGTGTTTTTAGACCGGAAATGCGTAAAACAGCAATTCCTCCCCGCCCCAACGGCGTGGAAAGTGCGGCTATGGTATCCGTATCCGCCGTATTCCAACATTCCATCATTCCATTCTTCTCACTTCTTCCTGATGGTTATCACCTTGGTAAAACTGTCACCACTACTCACAGATTCCAGGTCTGAGTATTTATTAATGGTCATATGAACGATGCGTCTCTCAAAAGGATTTAATTCCTTCAAACTAACGGCTCTACCATTTCTCTTGACATCTTTGGCATAGCGATGGGCCAACTGCGTTAATTCCACTTCCCTGTTCTTCCTGAATTTCTGGCACTCGCAATAGATTTTTTTCCCCATCACATCCGAAAACAACCGATTCAACAAATACTGGACAGCATTCAACAAATTCCCATTTTTATAAAGCATTAAGCGGTAATCATCCCCATTAAAATCAACTTTTACAAATCCCTTCCCATCGGAAACGGAAAATTTCAACTCCATGCCCATATCTCTAAGCATCTTATTTATAAAACCGCTTAATTGCGATTCTTCAGTCCCATCAGAGGGCCAGGCTTTGATATATATTTCTCTCTGGCTGTGCCCGAAGTACCTGGTTTTTTCTGTGATGATTTCATATTTAATATTATCTTCATCGGTGTTGAATTCCAGGGCAGCCAGAGCAATTGCCTCTTTAAGGGAATTCGAGCTAAACTCTTTCTTAATAGTCATCTGCCCTTTCCCCCTTTCTTTCTCTTTTGTGCCCGTCTTACTTTTTCTTCTTCCTTTTTCTGGTGGAATATTTTTTTATTGATAATGTGCTGCTGAGCAATCTGCAGCAAGTTGGCAATAAACCAATAAAGATTGAGCCCTGCGGAATAATTCATAAAAAAGAACACGAATACCACTGGCAAAATGTACATCAGCTTCTTCTGGGTGGCGTCGCCCGAAGTGGGAGACATTTTAGATACGATAATCTGGGTAACTCCCATCAAAATCGGAAGCGCATAGATGGGGTCTTTGACGGAAAGGTCGGTAATCCATAATATCCAGGGTTCATGCCGGAAATTGATGGATATGGGAAGCAGCCGGAAAAATGCAATTAATATAGGCATCTGCAGTAACAACGGCAGACAACCACCGGCAGGATTCACTTTCTCACTCTTGTAAAGCTGCATGGTCTCCATGTTCATCTTCCTGCGCTGCTCCGGGTCCTTCAGGTTTTTGTATTTCTTCTTGATGGCCTGGATCTTGGGTTGAAGGGATTGCATTTTAGCCATGGAAACACTGGAGGCATAAGTCAGCGGGAACAAGAGTATTTTGATGAATATGGTAAAAAACACCAGCGCCCATCCGTAGTTGGGAATAATACCGTGAATAAGAACGATACCTTTAAGCATGATCCGGGCGATAGAACCGAAAATAGCCCAACCATAGCTCACCACCTGGGTGACATCCTTAAATCCATACTGTTTCTCAACAGCTCCCAGGATCTGTTCATCCTTCGGACCCAGGTAAACGTCAAGGGGTTTGGAACTGGTTACAATAATATAGGAATACAACTCCTTTTGTTTTTTTTCTTTTTCTATTTTTTTGATCACCGCATAATCGATTTTTCCGGGAAGTTTAAATATGGCGCCAAAGTAGTTGGTGTCATAGGAGACCCACCAATAACCGCTGCCAAACGTTCCTGTTCCCAGTTCTACCAGGTCTCCTATTTTCTCAGTACTTAATCCTGAAAATACTTTTTCCTTTACATCTTCGCCGTCGTAAGCACCGATTCTTAACCCCGTCTGCATGATCCGACCTTCCCCCACGTTATTTTCCAGGTCAGGCCCAAAAATAAAAGGCGCATCGATAACCTGCCCATCTTTGATCACCTGGCATTCCACTTGCATTACATAACTGGAACCTGAAATAAAAAACCGCTTCAGCACAAATATATTCCTCTCCACATTGGCATATTTAAATACGATCTCTTTTGTCTGGCCTTCAGTGAGATATACCGATGTTTCTGTTCCCCCTTTATATTTGAAATTTTGAGTGTTTACATCCAGGAAAATTTTCTTGTTTTCGTCATCAAAGGGGGAGAGATAAAAAGGGTAAACTTCATTGGTTCCGAATTTTTCCTGGACCTTTGTGGAGATCAACTCCAGGGGCTGCCTGGTGTCATCGTCATAATTCTTTAAAACAAAGGATTTAAGCCCTGCGCCTTTGTTGGTAAATACAGCCCTGAATAAATCGGTTTCTACCACCACGTCTTTGACTATCAAATCCGTTAAATCCTCTTTGACGGCTTCCAACAGTGTTTTTTCTTCTACAGGGGCTTTCTTCTTTTTTTGCTCTGAAAAAATATCCGGCAAAACACCGGGCTTATCCGTAACCCCGGGTTTTGCTTCCTTTTCTTTTTCCACGGCTTGTTCACCGCTGACTACCTGCTCTTGCCGCGGCTGCTGCACGTAATCCTGCGGCGGCTTCTGGGGTTGTCGTTTGGGCATAAAAAGAAACTGCCACAAAAGAATAACTACCATTGATAATGCTATTGCTAAAATTAATCTCTTTGTGTCCATTTTATTTCACCTTTTTATCTTCACATTTCATTGCCAATCTATCATTTATTGTCTTTTTGTTGTCCACAGGTTCCGGGACCGGGTCGTAACCACCAGGATGAAACGGGTGGCATTTTAACAGCCGTTTCAAACCTAAAAAAACCCCCTTTAACACCCCGTGCTTCCGGATCGCTTCATACGTGTACATGGAGCACGTGGGATAAAATCGACAATGGTTCCCCAATAACGGAGAAATGCCTTTTTTATAACCTTTGATCAACAACAAAAGAATTTTCTTTATCATTCGTTAACCGCGACTTATCTTGTTCAACAGGTGCATCAATAATTGCCTGACTTTGTCTACCTCGGTGCGATCAAATTTATGTTTCACCACAATCCAAAAATCATACGTCTTGTTCCCTGTTACCCGGTGTTGATTCAACCTGAACCATTCTTTCATCACCCGCTTGATATAACTCCGTTGAACAGCACTCCCAATTTTCCTGTTTACTGATACTGCAAATCGATGATAGGGGTAATCATTCTTCAAAAAGGAGAAAAAAAAAACGATTCCTTATCTTTTTGCCCTTTTTAATCAGCTTTTTAAAATCCTCTTCTTTATTAAGCCTTTGACAAACAGGAAATTTAAACGACATTTTTCAATCTTTACTAACAACTAACCACCGTTCATCCCTTGGAGACGGTAGTCTTTATCTTTCAAATCTATGAATCATATATTGTCTGAACATTCGCTGTTTCGCCGTTGCTAATTCATGCATGACGCCTTACGCATTACACACTCAAGCGTTTTCTTCCTTTTCGTCTTCGTCTATTGATGGCAGCTCTGCCACCTTTGCTTGACATTCGTACCCTGAACCCGTGGGTTCTGTTTCTTTTTCGATTGTTTGGTTGATATGTTCGTTTCACTTCAACTCCTTGCAATATGAAATTAAATTATAATATATATAAAAAATCGGTATTTGTCAAGTATCGCGTTTTTTTATATGGCTTTTAATATAACCAAGGTGAAATCGTCCCTATATTTCTTTTGTTGACTGAAATCCGTGATGGTTTTAAACAGTGATGCGGTCAGCTCATTGGCAGAAAGATGACGATTTTCCCGGATAAAATCGACGATGGCATCCACGCCGAACTCTTCGTCTGCTTTATTTTCTACCTCCGGGACTCCATCTGTAAAGGTGACAATAATGTCCCCGGGCTCAAGGGACACGGTCTCCTTTTCATATTCGGCCGTGTCGATAAAACCGGCAAGGAATCCTCCTTTAGACAGCCGTTTTACCTTGTTGTTTTTGGCAATCAAAAGAGGTTCGATATGGCCGGCATTCACATAGGTAACGGTTCTTTCCCGGTCATTCACCAGCATCCAGAAAAGGGTAATAAATCGCGTTCCTTTGGTAAACTCACAAATCAGCGCATTGGCTTTGGCCATGAATTTCCCGGGTTCAAAAAGATAAAGTTCATTGAGGGAATGAAAAATAGCCTGGGAAGAAGCGGCCAGCAGTGCCGCATATAATCCTTTGCCTTCCACATCGGCGATAAGGATCGGCAGCTCGTCTTTACGCTCTTTTAAAATATCATAGTAATCACCACCCACCTCATTAATAGGCTCATAGATCACAGCGATTTCAAAATTTTTGAGCACCGGTACCGATTGGGGAAGCAGCGACAATTGGATCTCCCTGGCAATTTTTAACTCATGTTCCATCCGTTTGCTTTCAATAAGCCTGTTGATGAAGATCGCATTATCAACAGCACTGGAGGAAAATTTAGAAACAAAAAATGCGTATTCCAGGTTCTCGGTGGTCAGGTCTTTTTTGTTCAGCTTCGCTCCCATCCCCAGGACAATGGTTTTGTTTTCTGACTCGGATATATTGACCAGGTAGTGAATCTTTTTTTCCCATAACAGTTCTTTGAACTCCTGCAGCTCCGGCGCTAACTGATCCACCGTTAAAGAAAACCACTGGGTGCCGATCTTTTTGATATATTTATTAAAAACCTTGACTTCGGCCTCTGAGGTTCTAAGTCCTCTCTTTTGAAACAACTTGTGCTCCGAATCAAAGAAGAATATCCGCGATATGCCCAGTTGTCCCATCAGAGTGGAGAAGTAAATTCGCATAATACTCTCCACCGTGAATGACGAGTAGATGGATTCGGAAAATTCATAAATGGAATTAAACTGAATCTCCTTTAGTTTTAATTCCCTTTTCAAACGGCTGATCTTTTTTTCTTCCACTTTATCATTTCACATGTATTTAAATTTTCCGTGGTGGTATACTCCACGGAATCCATAATCCGACGCATCAGTTCCACCCCAAGTCCCCCTTTGCTCTTTGCTTTAATCATTCTAGACAGGTTCACACCCACTCTCTCCAGTACCGGGGGTACTCCGGTGAATATTATCTTTACTTTCAGGCCTTCGGAAGACGAATAAAACTCAAGTTTTATGTCTTTGTCTATGGCATTTTTATAGGAGTGTTTAATGACATTGGTAATGGCTTCATCAACAGCCAGGGCGATTTTCCTGGATTCCGCAGTTGAGAACTGGTTAAGGGTGGCGATGTGATCCGTTAAATCCACCACCATCTTCAGCAGCTCTGTTTTTGACGGAATGGAAATCGATAATTCTGGTTTTTGGGAAAACATGGTTAACATTAATTTGAATTGCCAAATTTTTCGACGGCAGACTCCTCGTCCTTCAAAAAATCGTATATCTCCGTAAAACCGACAAGGTCGAAGATTTCATATACCCGTTCGCTGACACAGCACAATTTGATATCACCCCCTTTTTCCCGGATTTCGTCCAGGTACCCCATAATAATTCCCATGCCTGCGGAACTAATATAATTGAGGTCCTTACAATTGACCACAATATTGGCATAATCATTCCCAATTAGTTTGAGTATTTCCTTTTCAAATCGTTCAACATTATGCGCATCCAGGTGGCCACGGGGGTAAATCACCGCGGTGGTTTCTACCACTTTAGACCTGATATAAAAAGATTTCATGCTTGACTCCTGACTATGTCTGGATTTAACGTCTCAACCAGAAAATATCCCAATAAATCTATTTTCCTTCTTTTCATGCGAAGTATAATTGTAATATATATTCTTTATTTTTTCAACTTTCGATCTTCTCGCCTGCCCTGCCTAGTCTTCCATGATGTGTTTTTCTTTTTCTTTTTCAATTTTTTCCAGGTTTTTGACGCCATCATCGATGATTTTTTGCAGATCATCATATGCTCGTTTCTCCTCGTCTTCCGATATTTCCTTTTCTTCCTTCATGGTCTTTATGAGCTCGCGATACTCTCTGCGAACATTCCTGGCTGTGGTCTTTCGCTCTTCGGTATACATCTTCAGGGTTTTAATAATATCCAGCCGCCGCTGTTCGTCCAATGGCGGAATCGGTAATTTAATCACCTTTCCATCTGATATGGGGTTCATGTCGATATTGGAACTGCGAATGACTTTTTCAATGTCGTTGATGATATTGGGGTCCCAGGGTTGGATAACGATCAGGTTAGCATCCGGCACAGACAGTGTCGCCACTTGATTGATGGGAGTCGGAGTACCGTAGTATTCCACCATTATCCCATCAAGTATGGAAACAGAAGCTCTTCCGGTTCGGAATTTTGAAATATCTTTCCTAAATTCCTCACTAAGTTTTTTGACTTTGTCTTTTGCCTCGTCGAGGATTTCCTTTATCATGGTTTTCTCCTTCCTCTAGCTAATATATAGATGTACCGAATTTTTCCTCGGTTATGGCCTTGAAAATATTGCCTTTTGGGGTGATATTAAAGATTTTAATGGGTAAATTGTTTTCTTTACACAATGTTACTGCGGTGCCGTCAAGGACTTTCAGTTCTTTAGCAATCACCTGGTCGTAAGAGATGTGATCGTATTTGATCGTATCTTTTACTTTTTTGGGATCGTCGGAATAGACCCCATCTACTAGTGTGGCTTTCAAAAGGATATCTGCATTTATTTCAACAGCTCTTAATGCAGCGGCTGTGTCAGTGGTAAAGAAAGGATTACCGGTCCCGGCGGAAAGAATAACCACTCTGCCTTTTTCCAGGTGGTGGATGACTTTTCGCCGGATAAAGGGTTCGGCCACGGCATGGATATGGAGTGCTGAAACCAGTCGTGCCTGCAGGCCGTATTTTTCCAGCGTTTCCCGCAGAGCAATTCCATTGATTACGGTGGACAGCATTCCCATGTAATCGGCGGGGGCACGGTCAATCCCCAACGTGTTGGACCTGGCCCCCCTGAAAAAATTGCCCCCT
>WVZO01000493.1 GCA_011772425.1 Candidatus Aminicenantota bacterium | reverse complement strand
ACCCGGGTTGAACCGATTTGTCTGGAACCTGCGCCATGCTTCCAACCGCGATGTTAAAGGTGCTGTTTTCTGGGGACCTGGAGCTATCTCCCCCAAAGCAATACCCGGGACCTACAAGGTACGGTTAACCGTTGGAAAAAAAGAAATCCAAAAAGATTTTGAATTAGTCAAGGACCCGAACCTCCCCATTACTCAAGAAGAGTATCAGCAGCAATTGGACTTGCAAATGAAAATTCGCGACAAATTGTCACAGGTGCATGATGCGGTAAATGAAATCCGCGGCATACGGAAGCAGCTTCAGTGGTATAAAGACCGGACTAAAAAGCAGCCTTATTTTGAAAAAATAGACAAAGCCGCCAAAGTCATCGAAGAGAAACTAAAACCTGTAGAAGATGAATTGATCCAGCACAAAGCAAAGGCGCGCCAGGACCTGCTTAACTTTCCCATAAAATTGAACAATAAACTGGCAGCCCTGGGTGCCTGGGTAGTGGAAAGTTCAGAAGGAGCGCCGACGCAGCAGGCATTGGCTGTATTTGCTGATTTGTCAGCACAGGTGGATGCGCATTTGCAGCAGCTAAAGCAGGTCATTGAAACAGATCTAGCGGCATTTAACCGTTTGATCCGGGAATTAGAGGTACCGGCGGTTATGATCCAGCATCTTAAAGCAGCGGAAAAAAAGGAAGATTAATAAAGAAGAAAAAAGTATTCGCCCGGACAATTGGTAAAATTAGAATTCCTGATTTCTTGTCTTTTCACTTGATTTAATTTTGAACTTATAATAAAATTAGAGGAGAAAGGAAAAAAAATGAAAAAAAATATCTTATTAGTGGAATATGATGGGGATACGATTGATACCATTAAGGGATTACTGCAGCATGAGGTATTCGATATTGCGGTTGCCGGAGATGCAGCGGTAGCACATGCACTTTTGAAAAAGCAAACATTCGACCTAGTAATCACTGAAGCACTTCTACCCAAATCCCACGGTTCTACCCTCTGTGAATACATTGTTGAACATTTCCCTAACACAAAAGTAATAATCATCAGTGAGAAGCTAAAAGAGACAAATGAGAGGCGTGAGGCCGTTCGCAGTGGGGCCGCTGAATTCTTTGAGAAACCACTGGATCCAGAAAAATTCAGGAAGAAAATCATTAAACTCTTGAATATTCGTGAAAAAACCGAAGGTTCCGATAGCTCGGTTGGAGATACCACCAATCTTTATGTCATCCCTCTTTTGGATGAATTAAAATCCGAAAAAGACAAGGAAAAAGAAAAGGACAAAGACACCACGTCCAGCACGGATAAATTTAAAAATATCCTCGAAGACATGAAGGAACGCGATTCTTACGAGATAGACCTGGAATAATAGGTTAAGCAAATCGATTTGTTTCCGGGAATTGCTCTCCAGATCAATAAACAGCTTTATTCCTTCATATATTGCCAGTACAACCAATCATACCATAAATACAACTAAAGTTGTATATTTCAAAATCGAAATTAATACCAAAACTAGGACTTTTGCCTTATTGACATGGAATAAAAAATATGTTATAAGACAACTTTGAAATCTGATTTATCACATATTATAAGAAAGGCAAAAATAAGTGCCATAAAAGCCCACATATAAAACCTTCTTAACTTCGCAGCCAATAAGAAAGGAGGCAATATCAATGACCTATCAAAAATCAAAAGTGGTTTTTTTAATGTTTTCCCTTTTGTTCCTATTGGGAATGCTGCTGGTACAGGCCCAGCAAAATCACGACAGCGACAAGGGTGGTAAGTGTGGGCAGCATATTATGACCCAGTTGTTCTATCAAAGCCACCCGGAAGCAAGACCGGAAAATAACCCGGCACATGCCAAACTGGAAGAATTTACCAGGAACTTTATTGCCAAACGCAAGTTAGAAAGAGAAACTCGTTCCTTTACAAATGCTGAGCAAAAGGAGATACTAACTATTCCTATTGTGTTTCATATTATTCACCAGAACGGCGAAGAGAATATTTCAGATGCCCAGGTTATGAGTGCACTGCAAGCACTTAATGAAGATTTCAGCGATACCAACCCCAATAGAGGTGACCTGGTTCTTGCATTTCAAGGGCTTGAGGGAGATACCGACGTGGTGTTTGCTTTACCCACCAAGGACCCGGATGGGAATCCCACGACAGGTATCAATCGGCATTATGACCCCAATTTTGTAAACGGCGATGATATTGCCATGAAAGAGTTATACGGCTGGCCGCGCCATATGTATTTGAATATCTATGTGGTCAAGAGTGCTTACGGTGGTAATAGTTCCGGGTTCTCCTATCTTCCGGCAGATGTGGATGATTGGCCCACTTATGACGGTGTGGTATTAAGCCACTGGGCCTGCGGAACCACCGGGACAGCTATCTGGAGTCATACCCGGTTGATATCCCATGAAAACGTTTGATTCCATTAGCAATTAATTTATTTTTTCTCCTCCCCCTCCACGGCCCCCAGGGTCTGAGTGCCTATAACTCAATGGGGGGTCAGACCCTGGCGGGTTTCTAAGGTTTTTACTCAATTTCTCATCCTTAACCTTCCCTTACTATGGACATTTGTACCTGTCCTTTTTTTTCTTTGCTGGGGCTTGCAGCTTAACTGTTATTTTGACCCTTGCCATTGTCCATGGTATAATGAGCTTATGGATAATAAGAATAAAAGGAGTACAATGCATAAAGCGCTTAAACAGTTAAGCAAGATTTTATTAACCTTGATGATTATTCCGGCAAATTAAATTAAGATGATTGAAAATATTAAAACAAAACTCTGGGATTTGTTAAAGGAAAAAGAAGTATCTCTGGTCATGCTTTATAACAAAGATGGTGAAATTTTATGGCATAAAGGAAGAGCCATCATTGGAAAAACAATCGATGAGGGAGAAGGATTCTCAAAGAGCTATATTAAAAGGACATTAAAAAATCGTTATTCCATCGAACAGGAAGACGTTATCATATCCTCAACTGTTAGCGGTTTGCCTGAATCTGCCAGGGCGTTAAAAGTAAAATGCTTGATGATCCAGCCGGTGAGTAATAACTTTTATCTGTATATTGACAGCGGCATAAAAGAGTCTTTCACTCAAACAGACCGTGAGATTTTCAAATTCATGGGGGAATTGCTGGAAGAGATGATAGAACAAATTAAAGAAAATGAAAGCCCTTTTGGGGGAATAACCGGAGATAGTGAAGAAATCGGAAATATCAGGGAACTGGTATTAAAATACTCCCTGGAAGAAGAACCAATTTTGCTCCTGGGGGAAACAGGGATAGGCAAAAGCCATATTGCCGAGCTGATTCATAAATACTCCGGCAGGAAAGGAAAATTTCTTACCATTCATACCCCGGGTATACCGGAGAGTCTTTTTGAGAGTGAAATATTCGGACATAAAAAGGGAGCATTTACCGATGCCAGGTCTGATAAAAAAGGTTTTGTGGATGAAGCCAGGGGTGGGACCTTATTTTTTGATGAGATATCGGAAGTTCCCATCTCTTTCCAGGCAAAGCTTTTACGATTTATTGAAACCAGGAAATATGTTGTCCTGGGGGAACCCACAGAAAGAAAGGCGGACGTACGGATTGTGGCGGCGACAAACAAAGATTTGCATCAAGCAATAGAGAGGAAGGAATTTCGCGAGGATTTGTATTTTCGCTTACACGTGCTGGAAATAGAGATTCCACCGCTGCGGAAGCGCAGCAAAGATATAAAACCCCTGGTCATGGAAATGCAAGAACTTCTAAAAGGAAAAGAAATTGGCAAAGGTTTCTGGGAAGCGCTTGCCCACTATGACTGGCCCGGTAATATCAGGGAATTGATAACGGTTCTGACCCGTGCCGGGATTCTCCTGGACAGTCCCATTACCGGCACTGATATCCGGGAAATCATTAAACAGACACGCTGCAAAAGAGCTGTTGATCAACAGATGGAGAGGATTGAGCAAATATGGGGCGATATCCAGGCAGGTAAAAGTTTTTGGGATATGGTTAAAAAACCTTTCCTGGATAGAGATTTAAACCGGGAGGAAGTGAAGGAAATCATTCGCAGGGGGTTAACTCAAGCCAATGGCAAGTATAAAAATCTACTCCAATTGTTTAATCTCAAGGACAGTGAATATAAGCGATTTATGAAATTCTTAAACGGAAATCGTTTGAATATTTAAATCTCCCTATAGGGAGATTGAGTCTCGCTGGAAGGAGACTTTCAAAACAGCGCATTTAACTGAATAATTGATTATTTAATCTTCATTTCAATTTAAACAGTCTCCTTATAACGAGATTTTTTTTAATCCTGGAAAAATGTAATACCCAAAAAATCTTATCAATAGAGGACCTTTGCCAATAATCCCTCCTGGCACAAGAATTGCTGACAATCATTTGGTTTGATCGAGGTTGATTCTCATCAGGCTAAAAAAGAAAAAAGGAGGAAAAATGAAAGCCAAAAAATTTCACAGGAAATTAAGATTAGGTTAATCAACAATCGCTAATAGGAGTAATGGTGACTTGATCCTTGTCAAAGGGGCTGGTTGGGCTACTGAACCGGACAATTAGTTAAAGGAGCTCGTCTCAACAATCGACATGAGACCGGCGAAATATTGAGACACGCTTCCATGTATCTTCCTTAAACCATTTTAACCGATTGTTAAAATTAAAAAAAATTAGGAGGTGTTTACAATGAGTAAGAAAAAGTGGGTATTTATTACCCTGGTTTTTGTTGTATGCTGCTTTATGACAACCAGTTCATGGGCAGCTAAAAAAATCGATTTTTACAAATCAAATGCAAAAGATTTTATCAGGAAACTGAATGAAAACGGTAACAAGGGAATTGGTAACGCTTTTGGCCTGACCCAGGATGAAGAAGTCGTATTGATTCGACAGGGAAAGGATTTCAACGGGGAAAACCATTACCGATATCAACAAACATTTAAAGGATACTCTCTCTGGGGTATGCAGACCATTATAAGCAAGGACCGCTCCAACAAAAAAGTGATCAAACTTCACGGCGCTGTGGTTCAAGGTGCTCCCAATGACGTCGGGTCTATTCCCAAAAAATTGGATGCGCTGGGTGCATTAAGGCAAATGCAAGAAAAGCATAAGGAAAAAGATCTTGGAGCAACCTGGAACTTCGGAAATGAGAAATATGGAACGTATATTTATTTTCACCAGGACAGTAAAAAGGCACTTCTCTGCTACGTGGTCTCCTTTTTTGCCGACACGGAAAAAGGTAATCCGTCACATCCGATTTTCTTTATTAATGCCAAAAACAACAAAGTCATTCACTCTTATGATATGCTGAGATACGCTGATGGAGTCGGTCCGGGTGGAAACCAAAAGGTTGGTTACTATTATTATGGCACGGATTATCCGCCTTTTTGCGTCACTGCCAACGGCAGTACCTGTACCATGAACTGCACTAACGTAAAAACCGTTGATTTAAACCACGCGTACAGTGGTACAACTCCTTATTCCTACACCTGTTATGAAAACACTCACAAGGAAATCAACGGCGCCTATTGTCCCCTGAATGACGCCCAATATTTCGGTCAGGTGGCTTTCGATATGTATAATGACTGGTATGGTGTCCCACCGCTTCCGTTTCAGCTTACCTTAAAGGTTCATTATGGGGTAAATCACGAGAATGCTTACTGGACTGGTGACAGCATGCTTTTTGGAGATGGTCATACAACCTTTTATCCATTGGTTGGCTTAGACATTGTTGCCCACGAAGTCAGTCATGGCTTTACCGAAAATGATAATAATTCCAATTTAATTTATTCCGGTCAATCCGGTGGAATTAATGAATCCTTTTCAGACATGGCCGGGGAAGCGGCTAAATATTACATGAGAGGAACCAATGATTTCATGTGTGGTTATGATATCTATAAAGCCCCCAACAAGGCGCTGAGGTACCTGTATAACCCGCCATTGGACGGAATTTCAATCGATCATGTTGACGATTATTATGAAGGCATGGATGTTCACTACAGCAGCGGGATATTCAATAAGGCGTTTTATTTAATCGCCACGTCTCCGGGTTGGAACACACGAAAGGCCTTTGATATTTTTGTAAAGGCCAACCAGCATTACTGGCAGCCCAGCACCAATTTCCAGCAGGGTGCGGAAGGTGCCCAGGATGCTGCCTTGGATTACGGATATTCCTGTAAAGATGTAGCAGAAGCGTTTGCAGTTGTGGGTATTCCTCTTCCTATTCCCACCATTACTGTTACCTCCCCCAAAAGTGGGGTAAACTGGAAAATTGGCAATAAATATACCATTACCTGGAATTCCAGCTATGTTACCGGAAATGTAAGAATACAATTATTCAAAGGGACCACGCGTTTAGGAAATATAACAAATAATACAGCCAATGACGGACGTTTTGCCTGGACAATAGGTACATTGACCAATGGTTATCAAGTGAAAATTCCTGGTTCCAATTATCGGGTCAAAATAAGGTCCGTAAATGATTCCACTATCTGGGATTTTTCCGGATATTTTACCATATCCGAAGATGCTCCGAAAATAGCTATTGTTGATAAGACCCCACCAACTTTTGGTCATACGGTTGACAAAGGAACAATCATAACAGACACATTTCGCGTTAAAAATATTGGCGGTGGCACTCTGAACTTTTCCGTCAGCGATGACAGAACCTGGATATCAGTTTCACCAAACTCCGGCTCCTGTGAAAGCCAGCAAAAAAGCGATATCATCACGGTGACCATCACAACGAGCGGATTAGCTTATGGGAGTGATAACACCGGTACAATAACGGTTTCCGACCTCAATGCCAGTAATTCACCACAAACCATAAGTGTAACTGTGAGTATCAGAGACCTGGTAAAGTGTAAACTTTACCGATATTTGAATTCCAGCATAGGCGATCACTATTATACGACAAATTGGAATGAACTGGGCAATGGCGCCGGTGGATATGTATACGAGGGAATTGCCTGCTGGGTCCATAATTCCCAACTACCTGGAACAAAAAAGTTCTATCGATATTTAAATTCTTCAATAGGCGATCACTATTATACGACAAATTGGAATGAACTGGGGAATGGCGCCGGTGGATATGTATACGAGGGAGTTGCCTGCT
>WVZO01000202.1 GCA_011772425.1 Candidatus Aminicenantota bacterium | reverse complement strand
CCGGCGGCCAGGGGGCTCTTTTGAAAAACCGCCCCCTGGACCCCCACAAAACTTTTCATACATGGTCAGTCATCGTACCGCGCGGTTCAACATGAGGCATAATTGTATTGTTATTGCCATTTAGGTTTCCGTTTTTCCAAAAAGGCTTTCATGCCTTCCTGGGCTTCATCCGATATCCGCAGCCGCGCCACTACCTCGGTGGTGTGATCATAAGCCGCCTTAAGTTCCATTTCAGGTACTTTAACGAAAAGCTGCTTGCAAACCGCGATAGCATTGGGGCCGCAAAGACACAATTCCTTTGCTTTTTCCCGGGCAGCGTCCAACAACTTCTCATGCTCAACTTTGTAATTGATAAGGTGGATTCGTAATGCCCAGTCCGAATCAAACCTCATTCCTGAGATAAATAACTCTTTTAACACACCTTCTCCCACTCTCTTTATAAGATAAGGGGATATACAAGCAGGGACCATCCCTATTTTTACCTCGGAAAGGCTGAATTTTGCTTTATCGGATGCGATCACAATATCGGATGCGCCGACAAATCCCATGCCGCCGCCAATAGTTGCCCCATTAATGGCGGCAATGACAGGCTTATTAAGGTTGTATATTTTATAAAAAACTTCCGCTATTAATGCGGAATCTTTTATGTTCTCTTCATAGGTGTAATCCACCATCTTTTTCATCCAGTTCAGGTCTGCCCCGGCTGAAAAGGATTTTCCCTCGCCGGTAAAGATAACTACCCTGATGTCGCCGGATTCATCGACAGTTTCCAGGATATCAACCAATTCCGTCAGCATGGTATCATTAAAGGCATTGTGTACCTGCGGCCGGTTCAACCAAATCGTGATGATCCGGTCTTTGATCTCATATTTAAGCGTTTCATACGTTTTGTTCATGGTTACCTCCTTTTTTAGCCACGGATTTACACGGATAAACACAGAGATTTTTTCCCTTATATCCGTGTAATCCGTGTAAATCCGTGGCAAAAATAAACCACGCGGCTAAAAATCATAACATCCGATGGAGCGGGAAATGACCAGGCGGAGGATTTCAGAGGTGCCTTCACCGATTTCCAGGACCCGCTGGTCACGGTAGAACCGTTCAATATCATATTCTTTCATAAGGCCATAACCACCATGGAGCTGCAGGGCATGGTTGACACATCGATTGGCCACTTCCGAGCAATACAACTTTGCCATGGAGGCAAGTTTTCTATATTCGTCTCTACCCTGGTCGCAAAACCAGGCTGCTTTGTAAAGTAGATTCCTGGCGGCTTCTATCTCCGTTGCCATATCAGCTAATTTAAAGGCGCAGGCCTGGAACGTTGAAATGGGTTGACCAAACTGTTTCCTGTCTTTAGCATATTTTAATCCCAGTTCATAGGCGCCCTGGGCACACCCCAGTCCCATGGCGGCAATAGACAACCTACCCTTGTCCAGGGTATCCAGCATCTGGTGAAATCCTTCACCCTGTTTGCCTAACATATTCTTTTCCGGCACGCGGCAGTCTTCAAAAAAGAGTTCCGAAGTGATAGAGGCCCTCCATACCATTTTATCGTGCATGGATTTGCCTTCAAACCCTTTGGTGCCATTTTCTACGATGAAACACGTATATTCTTTTTTACCGTCTGGTCGTGTACCTGTAACCGTTTGAACTGTAACCCCCAAGCATGCATCAGTGGAGCCGTTGGTGATAAACATTTTCGAGCCATCAATCACCCATTCGCTGCCATCTTTCACTGCTTTTGTTTTGGTTCCTCCAGCATCGGAACCGGCTTCCGGTTCGGTGAGGCCGAATCCCCACACTTTTTCACCGGTGCATATGGGCGGGATATATTTCTTTCTTTGTTCTTCATTGCCGAAATAGTATAAGGGGCCGATTCCTAATGAATTATGAGCCGCGACAGTAATTGCTTGAGAACTGTCCACCCGTGCCAGTTCTTCCACAGCTATCATATACGGGACATAACCGATGCCATTGCCGCCATATTCTTCAGGCACACAAAATCCAAATAAACCTAACTCCCCCATCTGTTTGGTTATTTCCGGGGAAAACTCCTCTTTTTCATCGAGCTCACGGGCTTTGGGTCTAATGACTTCTTCCGCAAACTTCCTCACCGTGTCTCGCATCATTACTGCTTCTTCAGGTAAATCATAATTCAATGACATAATTTCCTCCTTACTCAATCAAAAACAACGGTTGGCCCAGTTTGACTTCCTGGCTGTCGTTAACATAAATTTTCTTAATCTTCCCGGTATCCGCTTTGTCGGTACCATGGAAAATAATATGGTTAAAGGTTTTCATTACTTCGATCAAACCCAGGGCCTTTCCTTTTTCAACCTCCTGTCCGGGAGTTACAAAGGGAGGCGAATCGGGCGATGGTTTGGCATAAAATATACCGGTGGTAAACGCCCTGACCACAAACCCTTCTTCGATAACATCCGCATCAACATCTTTGAGTTTGGATTCAATCTCTGTTACCATGATTTCTCTATGGAAGAGGTCTTGATCGAGATTTAAACGAAATAATTCCTGCCCATAGGCCACAGGTACTACCAGGTCTTTTCCTTCCTCCGGCATCACCTGTCCATACACCTCCTCAGGTAAATAGAGATCATAGTATGTATTTAGAATTTTTAATTTCCCGGCAAAGGAACCGCCGGTAAGGATGGTACCGCCTCGAGGCCAGTCCAAATAATACCCTGCCGCAGGGGAAAGGATCAACTGCTGCGATTCTTTAATTTCTGTGAGGGTTTGCATTTGCGATGACCTGGTTTCAACATCGGGGTTGGCCATATTAACCTCCTTGACTCCCGGATAGGGTATCGATATCATGTAACGACCAGATGCGTGGATTTTTGACCCGCCGGTATCCGATGCTCTGGTAAGTCATTTCAATGACGGTTTCCAGGTAGGGCCGTAATTCACCCAAAAGGATAATTTCATCCGTATCCAACTGCCGGGCACTGAGGATAGGATTCATGTCGTGAGTAATGCGGCGTTCCACTTCTTCCATTCCTTTTTTCACCTGGTCATACTCTTCCTGGGTGGTAAAGATGATATTAAAATTGTCATCCAGTTTTGTCCTGTATGTGCCGATGGCCAGAGTACGGCCTTCCATTACCGCTAACCGGGTCAGTGGGGTGGAAAACTGTACAATGGGTTCGTACGGCCTGCCGTTCATGGCGTAGTAACCCGCACCTGAGGCTTTTCGCAGCAGCACCGTAATCACCGGTACGGTATTGGTGGAATTGGTATAAAGCAAATTGGAACCCCAACCCAACAGTCCCATCTTTTCCGCTTCCGGCCCGATATCGAATCCAGCGATATCTTGCAGCCATATGATGGGGATGCCGTCACTGTTGCAAGCCCTGGAAAAAGTAGTCATTTTGGCAATGCCGTCCCGGTACAGGAGGCCACCGACCCGCCTGGAGCCTTTATGAACCGGATGATCGGTGAGAGTCTGGTTGTTGGCAATAAAACCTACATACAAGCCATTGATTTTGCCAACGCCGGTGACGATTTCCTGGCCCCTATGGGGAAAGAATTCCCAGAAAAGCGAATTGTCTGTGAGCCTGGCAATGACCTGACGAATATCGTAAGTAACCCTGTAATCCGCGGGAAATATACCCTCGATTTCAGCAGGGTCGTAAAGCGGGGGCGCAGGCTCACCACCATAGTAATAGTATTCGATACCACTGGTAGGCAGTTTGAATATCTCTTCTCTTATTTTTAAAAGTAATGTTTCGTCATCCGGTACGCGGTAGTCTGCGCAGTTGGAAATGCTGACATGAATATCCGGTCCACCAATGGTAAGTGAAGTAATCTTCTGGCTTTTACCGCCTTTAACCAGGGCTGCTCCGGCAATCACCATGTAGGCTTGCTCAGTCATGTAAACCACATCGCTGATGATGGGCATGTAACCACCCCCGGCGATACAGTCACCGAATACGCCCGCTACCTGGGGTACTTGCTGGGCACTGAGCAGCGCGTTCATTTTGAATATATACCCGGCACCGGTTTTGCCGGCAAAGGTTTTGGACTGTTCAGGTAAAAACAAACCGCTGCAATCAATGAGATAAACAACAGGGATACGCAGCCTGAGAGCAATTTCCTGAGCCCGTTCGATTTTTTCAGGGGTCAGGGGCCACCAGGAACCCGATGCCACGGTATTGTCATTGGCAATCACCACCACATGCCGATTGTGGATTTTAATAAAAGCAGTGATCACTCCAGCGCCAGGAGCTTTTCGTTTATCCCTGCCCTCCCCGAACTCCACTCCATAATTGACAAAGGTGCCAACGGGAAATATTTTACTACCAGGATCCTTTAACAATTCAACCCGCTCCCAGGTGGTAAGCTTCCCCTTTTTATGTACACGATCTACGTATTTCTGCCCCCAGCCTGCTTTGACCTCGTCTCGTTTGACCAGGTAGCTCTCGTTCATTTGTTTCATGTGCTCCAGGTTGTGATTGTAATCCCTGGGGTCCATGAAGGTCTCCATAGGAGAACCAATGCGTTCCAATATAACTTTTGCCATTTTACTTAACCCTCCATTATTCCGGTGAGGGAATTGGTATTGTAATTCCCCTTTTTAAATATTGCTGAATTCAGTACCTCGAGGTGAAGGGGAATCGTGGTTTTGATGCCTTTGATTTCAAAGGCTTTTAATGCATTTACCATGGTCCGGATGGCAGAGGCACGGTCCTGGCCGTGGGCAATGATTTTGCATATCATGGAATCGTAAAAGGATGGGATTTCATAACCCGCTGCCACATGGGTATCCAGTCGTATTTTCCCCGGCCCTTTGTTGAGGGAAAGATTGAAGTCAGTAATAACCCCGGGTGAAGGAGCAAAATTATTGGCAGGGTCTTCGGCGTTTATGCGGCATTCGATGGCGTGACCGCTGAATCTGACATCCTCTTGTTTGAACGACAGCGTATGGTTGGCAGCAATTTTGATCTGCTCTGCCACAATATCCACACCAGTAATCATTTCCGTTACCGGGTGCTCCACCTGCAGCCGGGTATTCATTTCCATAAAGTATAAATTTTTGTCTTCATCCATGAGAAATTCAATGGTTCCGGCATTGAGGTAACCGATTTTCCGCATGGATTCCGCCACCAGGTTTCCCATTTTATGACGGATTTCCGGGTCCACTGCCGACGAAGGGGATTCCTCGATGAGTTTCTGGTTTTTTCTCTGGATGGAGCATTCCCGTTCCCCCAGGTGGGCTGCATTGTTAAAGGCATCTGCCAATACCTGGAACTCGATATGGCGTCCCTTTAAAATGAGCTTTTCTAAATAGAGATCGGGACTCCCAAAGGCCTTTTCCGCTTCCAGCCGGGCCTGGGGAAAATAGGTTTTTAATTCTTCATCGCTGCCGCAGGGGCGAATGCCCTTACCGCCGCCGCCTGCGGTGGCTTTCAACAACACGGGATATTTTAATTCTTTTGCCAGCGCCAACGCCTCCTCAACGTCTTTAAGGTTTCCGTCCGAACCGGGAATCGTTGGCAGCCCGGCCTGTTTGATGGTTTGTTTGGCCCGAGATTTGTTCCCCATCAACCGGATGGAATTGGATGAAGGGCCGATAAAGGTCAGTTTTTGCTGCTGACACATGTAAGCAAATAACGGGTCTTCCGCCATAAACCCGAACCCCGGGTGGATGGCCTGGCATTCGTAGTTGATCCCGGCCTGGAGAATAGCTTCCTTATTGAGATAACTCTGGCTGCTGGGCCCCGGACCAATGCATACGGTCATATCTGCTTGTGACAGGTGGGGAGAATCTTTGTCTGCCGTGGAATAAACAGCGACCGTTTCAATTCCCAGTTTTTTACAGGCGTTGATAATCCGCAGTGCAACTTCGCCGCGGTTAGCGATGAGTATTCGTTTGAACATGTTTCATTACACCTCGGTAGAGTTTAACGAATGGAGTGTTGGAGTATGGGAGTGTTGGAGTGTTACTCCACCACTCCACCACTCCACTACTCCAATCTTTTCTTTTATAATCCTAAATCCGGCACAAATTTGAATCCGTACATAATCATGCCGGTTTTGCTCTCTTCATTGAGCCGCCGGAATTGGGTAACCAGGCGGTCGCCGATTTTTAGTTCTTCGGGGTCGCAGTCGGTGATTTGTCCCATCACCTGGATGCCTTCATCCAGTTTCACAATACCCACGGCATAAGGTGTCAGGTCGCCGAAACCGGTGGGCGCTACCCGGATAATGGTATATGTCACCAATTCACCTTTGCCTGACAGCCGCAGGGTTTCGAATTCCCTGGCACCGCATTGGGGACAAACCAGCCTGCCGGGGAACAGAACAGCCCCGCATTTTTTGCATTTACCCGCTTCCATCCGGTAACGTTCCGGTGTTTCTCGCCAATGTCTTGCTACGTGCTGTGTGCTCATTGTCTTGCCTCCAATATGTGAACAATGCTGCTGGCACCGGAACCACCCATATTCTGGGTCAGGGCAGTTCTGGCGTTTTTGATTTGCCGTTGTCCTGCTTTACCCCGCAGTTGGCTGACCGCTTCCACGATCTGCGCCACTCCTGTGGCACCCACAGGATGACCTTTGGATTTTAATCCACCTGAAGGATTAATGGGAAAATCACCGTCAAGGGCAGTTAAACCATTCATGGTGGCAGGTCCTCCCTGTCCGGGTTCCACCATACCTAATGCTTCCATTACCATGATTTCCGCAATGGTAAAACAGTCGTGCACTTCGGCAAAATCAATATCCCTGATGGTTTTTCCCGCCATCTTCAGAGCTCGTTGGGCAGATTCTTCCACCACTGCTAACTTTAAAATATCCTTCCGCTGGCACAGCGCAATGGTATCTGTGGCATGACCGATACCGGTAATCACCGCGTAGGGTTTATTCAGCTTTTTGGCTTCCTCTTCCGTGGTCAGCAGCACAGCCGCTGCTCCATCGGTAATGGGTGAGCAGTGAAGCAGTCGAATCGGGTCTGCCACCATGGTGGAAGTCATTACCTGTTCCAGTGTGACTTTCATGGGAAACTGGGCATGGGGGTTCATACTCCCGTTGTAGTGGTTTTTCACCGCCACTTGAGATAACTGCTCCAGGGTAGTGCCGTACTTATGCATGTGGGCATTGGCCATCATGGCATAAAGACCGGGAAAGGTGATACCGTGAAAGGCTTCATAATCCTGGTCGGCAGCTGTTGCCAATGCGAATGTCGCCTCACCGCCGTCCACATCGGTCATTTTTTCCACGCCAATGGCCAGCGCATATTCGGACAATCCTGATGCCACTTCCATATAGGCTGTTTTAACGGCTAATCCACCGGATGCGCAGGCCGATTCCACACGGATAGCAGGGGTGAATCGCTTTCCAAGATAATCACTCACTACGCTTGCCAGGTGCTCCTGGGCGTTGAACAAACCGCTGGACATGGCACCAACTGTGATGGCATCTACCCGATCAACCGTTGCATCGTCCAGGCAGTTTAAAGCAGCTTCCACTGCGAGATCCCTGAGAGACTTTTCCCAGAGTTCTCCCCATTTGATCATTCCAACTCCTATTATCGCTACTTCTCTCATGGTTGTCCTCCTTACTCCTTTACTCCGGCTTTAGAATTTTACGCCTGTATTTGGCGTAGGTTCCGTACTCGATATAGTATTTGTGCTCATCCAGTTGTTTCCGCGTCCTGGGGGCCAGGTCCCGAACCTCGGGCAGCCGTTTGGTAGTACGGTAAATAAACGCATCACTGCCTGCACCTGAACCATAAGAAACCAACATAACCAGTTGGTCGGGTTTGGCTTCATCAAGGATAGCCGCCAGACCCATGGGAGATGAACCGGAATAGGTGTTGCCCAGCGTGGGACACAATAACCCGTTTTTGTATTGGGGTTCTTTGAATCCCAGACGTTTGGCTGCATTAACCGGGAATTTGCCGTTGGGTTGATGAAAAGTCACATAATGGATATCTTCGGGTTTCATTTTTGTTTTTTCCATCATTTCCCTAGCAGCACTGTAAAGGTGCTTTTCATAAGCAGGCTTCCCGGTAAAACGTCCGCCGTGTTCCGGGTAATGAGCATGTTCCCTTCGCCAGAAATCCGGGGTATCAGTCATGAAAACGTGGGTATCCACTAATTCAGCCACTAAGTCATCAGAACCGATCACAAAAGCAGCCGCACCTGCAGCTGCAGAAAATTCCAGGGCATCACCCGGGGCTCCTTGTGATGTATCTGCACCAATGGCTAATGCATACGATATAACACCTGTTTTTACCAGGTGAAGACCAATAAACATCCCTTCGGTTCCAGCTTTGCATGCGAATTCGAGATCTGCGGTATGGGTATGGGGAGTGGCGCCTAACGCTTCAGCAACAATAGTACCGGTGGGTTTTACCGCGTAAGGATGGGACTCGCTGCCTACATACACGGCACCGATCTTTGCCGCATCAATTCCTGCCCGGCGTACTGCATTACGGGCTGCATTCACTGAAAGAGTCGCACAGTCCTCATCCGGCCCAGGCACTGATTTCTCGTTCAGGCCCAATCCTTTTTTGTAGGCTGGCGCATCCGCGCCCCATACTTTGGCAATCTCTTCCACTTTGATCCTGTAACGTGGGATATGTGTTCCATATCCGACAATTCCAACCATTGAAACCTCCTTTTTCGTTGGTTTTCGATTTTGATATTATCCGAATTTTTTTTTGTTTAATTTTAAACTATAATATAAAGAATTTGCGAGTAAATATCAAGTGGATAGAGTCAAATTTCTAGTATATTTATGCCTCCGGTGGCCAGGCCATCGGCGAGGTGCAGTTGCGTTTGTTGAATTTGTTCTCATATACACCACAAATAGGGCCGAATTTGTGGCGTTATGAACCACAAAATTGACTTTTCCTTCATTTTATAGTAATATAGACCTCAATGAGGAGCAGAAAAAATGAATTTTGAAATTTTCGATTTCTATAATCCTTGGTGGAGAAACCAGGACCTCCGGGATATGAAAGAACACCTGCTGAGAGAATACACCGATTCAACATTGCAGCGGGATTACTCCGGCTATTTTAACACCGAAGGCAATGATTTATATATCCTTAAAGGCCCACGCCAGGTGGGCAAATCCACCCTGATGCGATACACGATATATGAACTCCTTAAAAAACATCCTGGTCGATGCATTATTTATCTGCCTGCCGATACCATAAAAGATTTTAAGGAACTAAGGGACATTCTTTTTCACTATCTCAGGCTGTCGGAAAGTTGTAAAAAACGGTTCGTGTTTATCGATGAAATCACCTACATCAAAGAGTGGCAGCGGGCTATAAAGGAACTGCGAGACAATACCGAATACAAGAACGATTTTTTCCTGGTGACCGGTTCATCAGCCTGGAGCCTCAAACGTTCGGCTGAACGAATGCCCGGCCGACGTGGAGAAAGCGCCCAACCTGACCGACTGCTTTTACCGGCTAATTTCAGGGAATTTCTTAACATCACCAAAAAGATCAAGCCTGACCAATTCCAACTAAAAGACATATTGAAGCTAAATAAAACAGACGAGATGGAATTCCAACTGATGGCTTCGGATTTCAGGCCCCACTTTGATATGTATACGAAATCCGGTGGATTTATGCTAGCTGTGGAACGAATATTGAATGGTAAAAACATAAAAACAATTGTCGATGTATTCTGGGATATCATCATTGGAGATATTGAGCGAATGGGGTTGGAGCGCAGTATATTTATAAGACTGATAAGACATTTCGGGAAAATCACTGGCAATCGATTTTCCTTTACTAACACAGCGCAAACAATGGAAATCGATGTAAAAACCGTGCAGCGGTATCTCTATACATTGGGCTATAATTTCCTGGGCACGCTGCTGCCTTTTCTGGATAAAAATAAGCTCGAGGTAAAAGATAAAAAGATGAAAAAGTTTTACTTTATCGATCCCTTTATATACGAAGTGCTGCACCGCAAAACAGGCATCCAGGTGGAACCGTCTATATTAGCGGAATGTGTGGTACTTAAAGAACTCCTGAATTATGCCACAGACATAGAAGAAGGGCTTGCTAATATACTTGACCTGGGATACTGGTACTCTGATAAAGGAAAGGAAGTAGATTTTATTGCGGAAAGGATACCTATCGAAAGCAAATTTAAAACCAAAGTGAAAGAACCTGATAAAGCATCTATCTTAAAAAACTTTAAAGAGGGGATCATCCTTTCAAGGGAGGAAATCGATTTTTCCGGTGCGGTAAAGGTCATTCCTATTCATTTATTTCTTGCGCTTATTTCCCCGTCCCGGAACCATGAAAATGTGCACGGTGCATGACAATCTGACTTTAATGTGGCATCAGTAACAGTTGGCAGTTGGCAGTTGGCAAAAGAAGAAGCGAGGAATCCAGGAAGGGAAGAAAAGGAAGTAGAAATCTTGAATTGTTAATTATTAATGGTTTCTAACTGCCCGAAGGGCACCTATTTATCTTCTTTAAGTTAGCACTTAGGCCCCACCAGGGGGTTGCAATTTTCTCTTCAATATGATATTTAACAGCTTACAAGCTTACAATATTTAATCGTTTCTGTCCTTGCTAGCAGATACAATGACGATGGAGCGGAAGATATTATTAAGGGATGACTGTTGAGGCAGACAGTACATCCAGGGGCGGAAGCCTGTTTAAGCGTTCACCGGGTATCAATAAAAATGCTATTACTGAAAAGGAAGAAGGCAAAACCGATACGATGTCTTCCCTTCATTAAAATAAACGATTTTTCCCAATTTACCTATTCAAAGCAGACCCATTTTAAACTGTTTGCGGATTGCAAATACGACATCCAACTGTCCGGGAAAAAATTGGACCCGGACCGCTGCTCTCTCAAACAATACCAGGACCTCCTGGTCTTTTCCTTTATTAAACAATTTGTTACCGAAGGCTCCAGGCTCCTGGATGTTGGCGGCGGGAAATCACGTATTATTAAGTATTTTAAGAAAAAATACCAATGTTGGAATGTAGACAAACTGGAAGGCAGTGGAAAAGGACCTAAGAGAATATTAAAAAGAGGCTTTCGCCTGGTAAAGGATTACATGGGTAATTTCAACCCGGAATTACCGGACAACTATTTTGACTTTGTTTTTTCAATTTCAGCCCTGGAACATGTGCCTGAGCAAGACCCAAAACTATTCAAAAATATCCTGGATGACCTGAACCGGGTGCTCAAACCCGGCGGTTATTCGCTTCATTGTTTTGATTCCCTCCTTAAGCAGGACAACCTTTGGGTCAATAAGTTTTTGATTTATATTTTTGAAAACGAACGGACATTAAACCGTTTTATTCCTTTTGAAGTACTGCGAAGTGCTCCCGATTTGTTTGTCATGTCCCAGCGAGTCTACAACAGGAAGTGGAAGCACATCACCCGGGAAACCTATGTTGAATTTGGGAAACCATTTTCCTATAATATTTTATGGCAAAAACCGAGATAATAATCATACCTATGCCGCGGTTCTTTTATTAAATAATGAGGACAGTAAAGACAAGAGAGAGCTAACATGAAATTGAAGAGCCTGAAGGCAATCAAACTCAAACAGCATATTTACAACTTTGTCTTCCTTCCATTGGTGTTATTAAATTCCAAACCCAAGGACCTCATCAATAAGTATCCGGTCTACATTTTCCATCATATCCCCAAATGCGCTGGAACCAGCACGATTTTTGCGCTTCGGCACTGGTTTTTTATAGTTAAAGACTATTGGAGTTCTTATCACCCCAAAGAAATCCCCTATTTTATCCAACACCGGGTGAAGCTTCAATCCTTACGCTCTTATAAGTGCCTGTGCGGGCATTTTGAACTGCCGGAAACACGCCTTTATAAAAGATATCCCGAAGTATTACACAATCAAAATTTTAAAATCTTTACCTTTATAAGAGACCCCCTGGAAGTAAATACCTCCCTTTATTATTATGAAAAAAAACGTGGGAAGCGGAAAGGGATATCTTTAGAACAACATCTTTTGACCAGGAACAATTTTATCGCCCGGATCCTGGATTGCACGTTGGATAACTATAAGGACGTTCTCGACAGCTATTTTTTTATCGGCATCACAGAGCATTTACAATTGTCCCTGGATAAACTGGCGATGCTTCTTAATAAACGAAAAGTGAAACTGCCAGTTCTAAATCGGGCGAAACGGGATTCTCAAACATCTGGTTTACCACCTGCGATTATTAACCAATTCAAGGCAAAGAATGAATTGGACTACCGGATATATGATTATTGCCTCAGCAGATTTCACCAAACCCCCTGAATAAATGAAAAATATTTTATATTTAACAGAAGTATCTCCTTTCCCCACCTTTGGGGGAAAAGAAATAAGACGGTACAGCATGTTAAAAGCGCTGTCTGTTTTCGGCTGTAACGTTCATGCCATAATCGGAAATAAAAATAAAATCGATCTAAACCCCTTTAAAATGGAACGTGTTTCCTTTTATGAGTTTACTTATAAATCAGGCAAATTAAATGCCATTTTTAAGTATTTTAAGATTTTTAAAAAAAATAGAAAACTAATGCGTTTAATCAGGGAATTGACAGCTGCACACAGGATTGATATTGCCTTTCTCGATTGTTATTTTATCGGTCAATATATCTCATTTTTCAAAAAACGAAACATCCCGGTTATTTTCGGGACCGAAAATTCACAATCCCGCTTAACCAGGATGAGAACCGATAAAGGGTTTATAAAGAAAATCGAAAAATATACCAATTACTTGCTTCAACATGTTCATGAAAGACTTTTTTTCAACAGGGCGGATGCCGTTCTCGTGGTCTCCGATAATGACTTGTTATTCCATAAAAAATTCGTAAGCGAAAATAAGCTGGTTATAATCCCCAATTTCCTCGATTTTTCAAGATATACCCCCCAAGGTAAGAAAAACAACTATATCATAATGACCGGGAGTTTTGATGCCTATCAAAATAAACTCGGGTTAACCTGGTTCCTGGAGAATGTGTGGGATGATGATTTAAGTAAGCTGACAAAATTAATTATTGCCGGGTATCATTCAAACGAATTACTGGAAAAAATAAAACGAAAAAGCAGCAATTTGAAAAACGTTTATGCTGCCGGTGAGGTAGAAGATATAACCCCATATATATCTCAGGCACGAATAGCAATCGTTCCATTATTACATGGAAGTGGGAGCAGGATAAAGATATTGGAAGCCATGGCTTTAAAAACCCTGGTTATATCTACTTCGACTGGCGCTGAAGGAATCGATCATGAAAATTCCATTATTATCGTAGATAAAGCGTGTGATTTTAAGAATGAAATTTTAAAAGTAATTGCCGGCAGCGAAAACGATTATTATAAAACCAGGACGGAAACAGCCTATCAACTGGCATTAAAAAAATATTCTCTTGAGGTCAACCGAGTAAAAATCGAAAAAATCTTAAACAATATGGAGCGATGAAGAAAATCACGGTGGTTATTCCCACATACAATCGGAAGAATTATCTTTATCGACTGCTGGTGCAGTTGAAGAACCAGGTATTTGATAAGGCTGATGCTCAACTGTCTATTTTGGTGGTGGTGGATGGTTCCACCGATGGAA
>WVZO01000690.1 GCA_011772425.1 Candidatus Aminicenantota bacterium | reverse complement strand
TAACCTCCTTCCACCTCCCACCAAAAATTCTTTTAGCCTACGCGCGCTTGCCGAAAGGACACTGTGCGTTAAGAGTGCTCACAATTTCTTTCTCAACTATCTCAATGTCCTCGAATGCATAGCTAATGAAAACAACTCCCCTATCTGAATCGATACTTAAACCGTCGGGACTTATGACAATTTTCTCTACATTACTCCATATCCCAGCAATTGCGCTTGCGAGTTTACTAACGATTGTGGAAGTATTTTTCTTACATATTTCACAATAGTAGGTTCCCCTGAATTCTATCTCATCTCTTACGCGCTTAATGGAATAATTGCCAATTGAAAGTTGCGCCCCGCAAGAGCATCTCGATTCAAGGGCAATATCAAGCGGTAAGGTCTTGAGTGATTTTTCATTCCAACGAAAGTTGCATGGCCAGCAAAACAAAGCAACGGTAACTCGAAATTCTTTCTTTTTCTCATTCCACTCTACGAAGTATTTATCGCTTATATGTCCTGGATGCTTACACATTGGACAATAGGTGTATTGAGTTTTCTTTCGTTGTCTGATCATCTCAGTACCTACCGATTTTGCGGAAATCTTTCATCTTTCACAACCGAACTAATCTTATAAGAAATTCGTATTTCTTAAACAACAATCTAAACCAACAGGCAAATTCCTACCCTTAGCGCCTGAGAACTCTATGCTCACCCCTTTTTGTCCTGCCAACTCGATGTAATCCATTTAAGCATCGCAGATTTTACCGTTTACAGAAAATTAATGCTCAGTATAACGTGAAAAGATGCGGTTAATTGAGCGTTTACTCTGAGATGTTTTTTATGTTATTCTCAATCATCAAAGTATAATAACTTTTGTCTCCTAGAAGTGGTTTTACGATAAAAAGTGCCTCCCGATAGAATCCTTGTGCCATTTCTAAATTGCCTGAGCTTTTATGGACATTCCCTATATTTCCTAAACAAAGCCCTATCCCCTTTTGATAGCCAATCTTTTTTGCTACCGCCAATGCATCTTCAAGGTATTGCATTGCTTTTTCATAATCACCAAGATTGCGGTATGCATTGCCAATGGCGCTAAGATGATTTGTCTCTCCTTCTTTATTTCCAATCTTTCTTGAAATATCCAAGGCTTTTTCTGCGCAGCTAATCGCACTCTTGTATTCTCCAAGTTCCATAAACGAATTTACAATGTTGCCAATATTGGCTTCCTCACCTTGTTCATCACCCAATTCTCGACATATCTTTAGTGCAGCCATACTGTAGTTCAGCGACATTTGAAACTCGCCAACGCTCTGCTGGGCAATTGAAAGATTACACAGTTGTTTTGACTTGGCTCGCTTGTCCCCAATGGCCTCGGCAGCTTGTACAGCTTCTAAATAATACATTAACGCCTTGATAAAATCACCCAGATGAAAGTAAGAAACTCCAATATCTCCCAAGCAATTGCCTATCTGTTTTAGATCTCCAATTTCTCTTGCGACATTTAAAGCCTTCTCAAAATACTTTGTCGCAATATCGAAGTAAGATATACTAGAGAAGATAGAACCGATTACAGAGTGTTTATATGTCTTAGTATATCTTTCTTCAGCCTCTTCTAACGCCTTATCTAGGAATTTTTTCCAAGACTGAGTTCCATATTTGCTTATGAATTTATATTCTTCGTCTATACAAGAAATCCATATCTTTTTCATTAGCTCATCGGTATCATAGAAGATTCTATTACTTCCGCTGAAGTGCTGGAATGGGTTTTTGCAATCCTTGATAGCGATGTCTTCCGCCCATCCACCATCTCTATTTCCCGTGAGCAAAATATGTTCAATGAAATACACGTCCTTATGTTTTTTGGATAAAGACTGTATTGCTGGGGATATATCAAATAAATCAGAACAGCTATATCCCATAATTACAACACTTTTGTGAGGACCTTCAGAGAAGATATACTCGATTATTTTATTTTTATTACTCGAATAGGCTCTGCTGGCTACTCGATGTAGAGTTACGGCCATGCTTCCTTTATCCTCTATACTTCCGTGTATCTTGATTAAGTGCAAATAATCACCATCATCCCAATCTATACGGGCGAAATGGTTTTCTTCATAGAAGACCTTGTAGTCTTGGCCCCGGATCATGCCTTCACGATCTAATGCGACTTCAATTAATCTGTCGAAGTTAGTTGTACATATTGTCTTCAGATAACCCAGCTTGGCCAGTTTTGCGATTAATAAATGATTCGTGTTCGGCTCTCCAATATCGAAAATGTCGAAAAAAGAACTTGTATAATTATCTTGTATAAGTACTTCCATAAAAGATTCAAAAGGCAGATTAGCATTTAATAGGATTTCGCTGTCTTGCTTCGATACATCCATCTTTTTAAGCACGTCAAGAACGAAATCGTTTGCTAAAGGTAACCCTGAATGCATCGAAATACCAGCGCCACAAAATATGACCATTTTTTTCGAGGCTATTCCTTCAATGCAGTTGTAGATGAGTTCCTCACATGGGTTAGTAGAATTGCTTAGATAAATCTTTTCCATTTAGCCACTCTCTTCTTGCCGCATATCGTAGTGTTCACTTAAGCGACCGTCCTTGAGGTTTTTCCACTTCCAATTCGCCCCTTTCGCCCACCCAACTTCCAACTCAGTAGGAATGCGGGAACAAGCAAGAAATTCTCCACCTCCCAGGCCATGTATACCTCTTTTGTTAATCCCCCTCCATTGGGATTTCCTTAATCAAAATCATACTGCATCGAATTTTTATACATTGAAGGGATTTTCTTTAACGCACTTAACCATTTCTATTAAAACTCTGTCGTTGAAAATATTGTCAATATACTTTCCAAATGCTTCTTTATATTTCAGATAAAAGTAGTTTGTCATAATGAAGAAAAAGAATCTGACAGAGTTGAACATAATTTCTATATCAGGTGTCACGTCATCAATGAATTCATCAGGTGTATCGTAGATTTTTTCAACAATTTTTGTTTTATCTTTGTTGGACATCCGAATGACTACGAATGAACCTGGGATAATTATGATATTACCGTGCGATATTGCATGACGAATTGAAGCATTGTAATGCTTTAAAATATTTGCTCTTTTGGAATTACCCTGGAGGCTTTTGGCGGGATCTTTCGTTTTAAATAAATAATTGTTGATGTTGACTGGATATCCTGTGGATATGCCCTGACAGTAGCAGTTGAATATTAACATTTTCCGGTAGAGTTCGTATGTACTTGCATACCATCTAAAAAAAGTATTTACAATCAAAGATTGCGTTTTTCTATCTCCAGTTCTCATATCTTCAGATGACTTTACCCATAACTGTCGGGTTAATATTGAGTCGAAATAGGGAGCAAATAAATCTGTGTGTGGTATGTTGGGATAGCCAGAAATGATTATTTTATATGCATCCATTCCTGATTTTATATTGGTGTTGAATAAATCCTTAATATAACCAAACATGGATATCCCGACTTCTACTATGTCATTTCCATAGGTTCCTTGAACCATATCTTGAAATTCTTGGCCAATATCTGAGGATAGCTTGAGGAAGTCCTTTTTCGACTTAAGATTTCGTATTTCTTCTAAAAATTTATGTTCTAAATCTTCCATTACACGCAGGTATTACTTCTAATATGCTTCCGCCCTTCGGGGATGAGTACTTTCTTTCACCCCTCTTCGCGCTCCCAACTCAGGTGTTCTCAATTCAAGCATCTCTAGTTCTAACTCTTCATGAACTTCCACCCTTAAGGGTCGGGCACTTCTTTCTTACCCCTTTTCGCCAAGCCAACCCTGATTTTCTCCATTTAGTCATCGCCAGTTCTACCGGAATAATATTTTTACCACACCTTGAGAAAGAAAGTCAACCCCCTTTGGAAAAAATGAGTATTTCTACCTATCCTCCTGCTTTTGCGTTTCTGAATTCACTGAATTTTTCTATTGAGGCTCCCCAATCATCAATCCTCTGTTTATAGCTGTGTATCACTAACTCAAGCTCCTTTTTGCATCTTTCCGACACTTTCAGCCAGTCTTTTTCAGAAACGCTTAATTCTTGCTGTGTGGAAACCGTATAAGCCAAAGCAGTCGGTATCCATCCCTGGGCGATTATGTAAGCCAGTGCAATGTCCTGCGATAAATCCATCCCACCGCCTGTCAATAATGCCAGGAAGTATTCTTGATGGTTTTGGTGCCAGGTAAATAAACCAGGAGAGAAACGAAGAGAGAAAGGAGTCAGGAAAATAAACATCCTAGAAAATTTCTTGATGAATATAAAAACGTTTTAAATGGATAAAGAAAATTTCGTGATGAATCCAAAATCGTTTTGGATGATTCTAAAAAATTTCTTGGTGAATCCAAAAGCATTTTGAATGATTCTAAAAAAGTTTTGGATAAATCCAAAATCGTTTTGAATGATTCCAATAAATTTCTTGAAGGAGAAAGTGGTCAGGCAAGTCAAATTTCAGTTTTTGTCACACTCACACCCTTCCCCTTTGGACCGGTAGTCAATCACGTTTCCTTGCTGATCAAACTCGAAATGGCAGACGTCCATCAGCATATCTTTTATCATCGATCGGCCTCTCTGGATTCGTGATTTGGCACCGGATGTAGAGACACCTTGCTTCCTGGCCACCTCTTTTTGTGTCAAGCCCTTTATTTCGGACAACATGAGTGCCTGTCGGTAATGATCGGGTAAATGCCTGATCATGGGTAAAACACAACCAGTGATCGCCTCTACTGCTTTAACGCTTGCATCCGTTTCCGGGACCGCAAGCGATTCGGGCAGTTCTTCCATTGGTTTGCGCGCGCGGTAATGATCGATGATAGCGTTTCGGGTTATGCGATAGATCCAGCTTTTAATCTTGCTGCTCTCTTTGAGAGTATCGATCCGGGAATGTATGCGAAGAAATACCTCCTGTAGTATGTCATCTGCTGTGGATGTGTCACCCACACGGCTGCGGATGAAACCGTGCAGCCTGTCATGATATTCTTTCCAGATAGGCTCGATATCGGTCATCATTTTTAATACCTTAAGCTCTAATACTACAATACTATATAAGCGGAAACCAATCAAGTTTCAACAGGGCCGCCGCTTATCCTTACGAACAGTGTAAAGAAAAGCGGCGGCTCTAATTGAATCAGTTGGATAGGGGTTTTACTGCTTCGATAGCTGCCGAAACCACAAAATCCTCAATTTTGCTGCCCTGGGCCCAATCACGGATAAGCTCTTTACTTTTATCCTTCGATTCTATACGGATGTCGGTGAACCCGGCTTCATCCAGCATAGACTTCAATTCATCCAGCGATGACGCACCGGATATGCATCCTGTATAAAGGGCAAGGTTCTTCTTTACCTCATCAGGTAAAGGAGTTACAGCAACAACATCCGATATGGCCAGGCGGCCGCCCGGTTTCAAAATTCGAAACGCTTCCTTATATACCTTTGGTTTCTGGGGCGAAAGGTTAATGACACAATTGGAGATGATCACATCTACCGAATGATCTGCCACCGGCAAATTCTCGATCTCTCCCAAACGGAATTCCACGTTGTCAATCCCTGCTTTTGCGCCATTTTCCCGGGCTTTGCTTATCATTTCAGGCGTCATATCTACCCCGATAACATAACCGTCTTTTCCTACTGCCCTGGCAGCAAGAAAGCAGTCGAATCCACCGCCGCTGCCCAGATCGAGAACTGTTTCTCCAGGTTTTAATGAGGCGATTGCCTGTGGATTTCCGCAGCCCAGCCCCATATTGGCACCTTCCGGCACTGCGGTCACTTCATCGTTGGAATAGCCGAGACGAATCGCAATATCTTCCGCTGTGGGATTATCTTCCAGGCCGCAGCCGCAGTCACACCCACAACCCACGGCACCGGTTTTTGCGATTTCTCCATAACTTTCACGCACCGCCTGACGAATCTCATCGTTTCTTAAATCTTGCATTTTTTACCTCCTCTATTCGGTTTCTAAGACGTATTATCTCGTCTCACTTCTAACGTCTTATCCCTATAGACGGAGATAAGTGAAAAAGGACGCAGATTTTTTTCCAAATGTTTCATCATTTTTTTTCTCAACCCTGAAATGATGATATAACTTTATCGGCCGCAATAGAAAAATTTTGGGTTAATGTTGATTCTTTCATGATAACCTCCTTATTTCTTTGAGTTCCCTTTCTTCCCGGATAGGCCGTCTGCCTTTTCCCACATTTTACTCATAGGCTTCTTTTAAGTCGCACGACAGGACATTTTCCTCGTTGTGATAAAATGTGCAGCCCTGCTCTAATTTCTTTTTTAACTTTTCCCTGGCACGGTGCAGCCGGATTTTAACGGTATCGAGACTGATGCCGAGAATCTCGGCAATTTCTTTGTTTTTCAAATCTTCCAACTCGCTTAGAACCACCACAGACTTGCTCTATATCCCGTCGCCGTTTTCGAAGGACCGTTTTATGATTCCACTGCTCAAGATGAGGGAATGGGGCGGAACATCTTGAGTTAACCAAACATTTCCGCCGATGACCGAATTTTTCCCGATGGTTATTCTCCCCAGGATAGTGGCACCGGCATAGATCGTAACATTGTCTTCGATGATGGGATGCCTGGGAATACCTTTGATGGGGTTACCGCTTTCGTCCAGGGAAAAACTTTTGGCACCTAAGGTAACACCCTGGTATAATTTCAATCCTTTCCCGATAATGCAGGTTTCACCGATAACGACCCCGGTACCGTGATCGAGAAAACAACTCTCAGCAATTTTGGCACCGGGGTGAATATCGATCCCGGTTTCGGAATGAGCCAATTCCGAGATGATACGGGCGATAAGCGCAGCCCCTAAATTGTAGAGTTCATGAGCGATCCGGTAATTTGTCAGTGCTTTGATGCTGGGATAACAGAATATAGTTTCCCCAAGACTTTTAGCGGCAGGGTCGCCATTATACGCCGCCCTGGCATCTGTCGAAAGCATATGGCGAATATGAGGCAATTTGGAAATGAAAACCGCTGCCAGATTTTTCGCCTTCTGGTTACACTGCAATATCGTAATGTTTTCGTCTTCTCCACACTCAAAGCAAAAACCTCTCTTTATTTGTTCGGTAAGCAACCGGTGAATTTTATCGATATTGGCTCCCATATAGTATCGCATATGCTTCGGGCGGACATCGGAATGAGCATAATAGCCAGGGAATAAAATTTTTCTCAAGGATTCTACGATTTCCACCAGCACGTCGATAGAAGGCATGGGCATTTCATGCTTCGTATCGTGAAAAACCGTACTATAAGACTCAGGACTGCAAAGAGAATCTATTACATCTTCAACATTAACTTCTTTCATTTTTTATACTCCTCCTCCGCTATCAGCCGCAGATTTCAACACCCAAATCCACATTTTGTGTTACTATGTGGGAAAATCATTCCTGGAAAAGCCCGGAACTTAAATAGCGTTCACCGGTATCAGGAACAATGACTACAATTAATTTTCCTTTATTTTCCGGTCGTCGAGCGACTTGAATGGCAGCATACACGGCAGCACCAGAAGAGATACCAGCCACCAAGCCTTCTTTCCTGGCCAGTGCTCTTGCGGTTTCAGAAGCTTCTTCATTTCGGACTTTGATGATTTCATCGATTATATCCGTGTTCAATACCCTGGGAACAAACCCGGCACCGATTCCCTGGATTTTATGAGGACCGGGCTGACCCCCGGAAAGAACCGGTGAATCGAAGGGTTCTACAGCTATACTTTTAAGTTCCGGTTTTTTCTTTTTTAGGACTTCAGAGACTCCGGTTATCGTCCCTCCGGTTCCAACACCAGATACGAAAATATCGATTTTCCCGTCTGTGTCTTCCCATATTTCCCGGGCAGTTGTTCTGCGATGAATTTCAGGATTGGCGGGATTGTTAAACTGTTGAAGCAGCAGTGCATTTTTTGAAGACGCAACGATCTCTTCGGCTTTCTTGATCGCCCCGGGCATTCCTTTTGCTCCCTCTGTCAACACCAACTCTGCTCCAAGTGCTTTCAGCAGGTTACGTCTTTCGATGCTCATGGTATCCGGCATAGTCAAAATCAGACGGTATCCCTTTGCCGCAGCGACCCAGGCCAGGGCAATTCCCGTATTGCCGGAAGTTGGCTCTACCAAAACCGTCTCGCTGTTGATCTGCCCGTCACGCTCCGCCGCTTCAATCATAGAAACTCCAATCCGATCTTTTACGCTGCTGGCAGGATTATAAAACTCCAATTTGGCAACTACCTCGGCAGCGCCATCACCTACGATCCGATTAAGCCTGACAAGAGGTGTACGCCCAATCATCTGGGTTACATTGTTAAATATCTTACCCATATGAGCCCTCCTATTTTTAAATCCAGAACATATTGGCCTGGTTTAACTTTTTTCTTTTTCATTTTCCCATAACTATTCTATCAATATTTTTTTCTTGCATGTACTACAATGTAGTAGTTATTATTATAGCACAAAAGTTCATATTTTTCTACAATCAATCGAACTCGAGGTATTATGGACCGTTAACCGGGCCAACTACCTGCCTGTCCCCTTCTTTTATTCTTTTTATTATTCACCGCAGAGCACGCTGAGAACGTAGAGATGTTTTTTGTTTTTTATTATAAAATTTTTTCTCCGCGATCTCTGCGCTCTCTGCGGTGAAAAAAAATATTTTGCCAGAAAAGTGGCAAGATTTTAAGAGTAGGTAACCTTCTTTTTTTGGGGGCAGATTATAGTTTCAGCCCCCGCAAACGCAGGGCATTGGTAACGACACTGAGACTGGAGAAGGCCATGGCAGCGGCGGCTAAAATAGGGTGCAGTTGCTGCAAAAATCCGGGTGCCCAGGCAAATGGGGCCAGGATACCCGCGGCAATAGGAATAAGCAGGATGTTATAACCGAATGCCCAACCCAGGTTTTGTTTGATATTGCGCATCGTGGCTTTGGACAGCATAATGGCCTGGGGGACACTGCGTAAATCACCTCGCATCAAGGTGACCGCGGCCGTTTCCATGGCCACATCCGTACCGGTACCGATGGCGATCCCTATATCCGCCTGCGCCAGGGCAGGGGCGTCGTTAATGCCGTCGCCTACCATTGTCACCACATATCCTTCTGATTGTAATTGTTTCACCCGCGCGGCTTTATCTTCGGGCAGCACCCCGGCAAAAACGCGTTCAATACCCACTTCGGCGGCAATGCTTTTGGCTGTGGTTTCATTATCCCCGGTCATCATCACTACTGTCAGCCCCAGGGCTTTCAGCCTGGCAACTGCCTCTTTGGAACCTTCTTTGATAGTGTCTGCCACACCGATGACCGCGTTGGCCTGACCGTCTACTGCCAACCACATGACGGTCCGGCCTTGCTGCTCCAGGTGTCGGGCTTTGGCTTCAAGGTTGTTGAGAGGAATCGCTGCCTGCTGCATGAGGCGTAAATTGCCTACCAGTATGCTGCGGCCGTCTATTTCCGCCCGGATGCCATGCCCGGCAATTCCTTCAAAGGCGGCAGGTTCGCTCAGTTCCAGGCCCTTCTCCCTGGCTGAGCGTACAATTGCCTCTCCCAGCGGATGTTCTGATCCCCGTTCGGCAGAAGCCGCCAGGCGCAGCAATTGTTCATCCGTCAGTTGAGACCCTTCCCTTGAGAATATACCTGTCACTGCCGGTTCCCCCCTGGTTATCGTGCCGGTCTTGTCAAGTATGATGGCATTCAACCGGTGGGCTTGTTCCAATGCGGCACTGTCTTTAAAAAGAATGCCTTTCTCAGCTCCCTTGCCCACTCCCACCATGATGGAAGTGGGAGTGGCTAAACCCATGGCACAGGGGCAGGCAATGACAAGTACGGCGGTTAAGCGGATGAGCGCCGGTACAAAATCGGCCCCACTGAGCAGCCAGATGATCAGCACCAGGAAAGCCGCCCCGATAACAAACGGGACAAAGTAAGCAGAGACCCGGTCGACAACGCGTTGGATGGGGGCTTTACTGCCTTGTGCCCGCTCCACCAGCTTGATGATCTGGGCCAGGGCCGTTTCTTTGCCAACTTTGGTGGCCTTGATTTTTAGCAGGCCTTGCTTGTTGATGGTGGCACCGATGACAGTATCGCCCGTTTTCCTGTCTACGGGCAAGCTTTCGCCGGTAATCATACTCTCATCTACGGCCGAATACCCGTCCACCACCACGCCGTCTACCGGGATCTTTTCACCCGGCCGCACAATCACTACATCGCCGGTGATAACTTCAGTCACCGGCACGTCGATTTCCCTGTTTTCCCGTACGATCCGGGCTGTTTTGGGCTGCAGGCCGATAAGTTTCTTAATGGCTTCACTGGTATGTCCTTTGGCACGGGCTTCCAGGAGTTTGCCCAACACGATAAGGGTGATGATAACGGCAGAGGTTTCAAAATAAACATGTTCTCCCAATGCATTGGAACCCAGGGTCCCGGCTGCCAGCACAGAAACGCTGTAGAAGTAAGCCACCGACGATCCCATGGCTACCAGCACGTCCATATTGGCGCTGCCGCTGCGCAGACTTCGCCAGCCACCCACGTAATAATCCCGGCCCACATAAAATTGCACCGGTGTGGCCAACACCCAGAACAACCAATTAACCCAGGCAGCATGTGCCCAATTGCCCAGTAAGTGAAAGTCACGCGACATGCTCATTAAAAACAGGGGCAGCGAAAAACACAGGCCCACGATGAAACGTTTCCACTGGTGACGGACTTCGGCTTTACGGGCCGCTGCTTCGGCATCTTCCCTATCTATGGCCTCCGCTGTTTCTACCACATCGTAACCGGCTTTGCGTACAGCGGCTGCCAGGTGGGCCGGCGTCACTTTGCCCGGGGCATAAGTAATCCTGGCTTTCTCGTTGGCATAGTTCACCGAAGCATCGATGACCCCGTCCACTTTTTTCAAACTGCGCTCGATAGTGGCGGCACAATTGGCACAGGTCATACCTACAACGGGAAACGTTAATTGCTTTTCTTCAGACATTACATCTCCGCCGGATAGTTGATCTCTTCCAATAACGCCCGGATGTTGTCCCAGGTGGCGGGTTCTTCCCATTCCACGGTTACTTGTTTGGAAGCCGCGTCGGCTTTAACCCGGGTAACGCCGGTCAATTCGCCCAATTCTCTCTCGATGGTGCGGGTGCAGTGCCCACAGCTTATATTCGGTACAGTAAAGGTTTTGCTCGTCATTATCAATCTCCTTTTTATTAATACGTTGTAAAAACGCGTATTATCTTCTATTATCATTTTGACAAATGAAGATTTAATCCCTTGCTAAATTTTATTATTTTTTCTTTGGGTTGTTTCATTTCTGCCTGCCGGGGGATTATCAGGAAACTGGCTTACGACAAAAATAGGTCCTATTTGACCTATAGGACCTATATTGAAGAGTCCTCCGCCCAGGTAGCTGCTAACACGCTTATCTGCCTGATTCACCAGGCCAACTACCTGCTGGATCAACTGCTGCGGCAGTTGGAGAAACAATTCCTGCAAAAAAGCGTTTTCACCGAGAGGCTGTACCACGCCCGGCAAAATACCAGGAGAAACTCATAAACCCACCATCCTCCCAAAATAAAAAAAGTTCCAGGCAAAAAAAAGACTAACGGTTAAACGGTTAAAATAATTGTCATGGGCATGACAATACAGTAAAGACTCATATCAATAATATTTATAAAAAATTCGGGGTTAACAATAGAGCCCAGGCCATTCGCTTTGCTTTGGAAAAGAAAATCCTTTAACCTGTCCTTCTATTGATAGCCAAACAGGACGGAATAGATGATGAGCAATATTAAAATTATGCCAATAGATAAGAATGTGAAGCCTAAAATATACACGACTCTTTCCCACTTCTTAGGAATATAATCTTTTTGCACGACTTTCTTCAGATTACCGCTGGTTTTCAGGGCTTCATATTCGTGGGGCCGATCATGTTTGTACTCTTCAAGGGGGACCAGTCCCGTGAAAATGACTTTATCCATAGGAAATGCCTCCGGTCTCAGGTGAGTATTGAAAAAGTGTATGGTAAATATAAAACCAACAGCCAGCAGAGCTTCGTCACTGTGAATAATTGTAGCCACATTAATCAACCAGCCCGGCAGGAATTTGGTAAAGAACTCCGGGAACCAGAGCATTAAACCTGAAGTACCGATGATTGCCACCCCCCAAAACACGGCAAAATAATCAAACTTTTCCCAATATGTCCAGCGTCCGTAATCGGGGCGCGGCCCTTTGCCGAAAAACCATTTCAGGGTTGCCCAAAAATCACGCAGGTCCTTTTTATTAAACATCAGCGAATCGGGGCCGAATAAAAAACTTTTCCAACGGGTTTTGCTGGCTCGTTTCTTTTTTATCAAAAAGAATAAATGTGAAAGGAAATATCCAAAGGTAACAAGGGCAGCGAGGCGGTGAATGGTACCTGCGACTTCCACCCCACCTATCAGCCGGGCAATATATCCGGCCCAGGGCATACCGGAAAATTTTAACATCATCCCGGTTAATGCCAAAGACATAAAACTTACAATAACAAACAGGTGGGTGACTCGATGAGTGAGTTCAAAACGCCTGATGAAATATCTCGACTTATGGACCTTTTCAAGTTTTTTCCGCTGTTTCATTTGCTTAAAAGAACGGGGCAGCCACAGGAAAGTGTGAATGCCAAAAACAGCAAAGACAACCACCAGGAAACCGGTCATGGCCCAGTACGTATAAAATAGAATGGGGTATTTTACCGGGTCATGATGGGTGGCATGGGTCAAATACCCGGTAAAACGTTGATTGGCATCTTCGTGGCATTTTTTGCAAGTATTAACGATATGATTGAGTCCTAAACTGGAAGCCGGGTTGGAGACAGGTAAAATGAAGTGCGCAGTATGGCAATCCGAGCATTTGGCAGATTTGGCATAACCAAGTCTGTGAGCTTTTCCATGCATGGTGTCAAGATAGGTTTCAGCCAGCTTTTTATGACAGGACCCGCATTGATCGGTGACCTCGAACAAGAATTGGTCTCTGCCCACCTCAGCGATTTTATGAGATGAATGACAGTCGGTACATGTAGGTAATTTCTCCGCTTCTTTTTCATCCACAGAAAAGTGAACACTCCTGGTAAACTCCTTATAAATGCCGCGGTGACAGCTTGCACATGTTGCCGGTATATTTTTTGCATAGACCGAGGAGCGATTGTCTTTATGATTTAATTCCATATGGGTGGTATGACAATCGGTACACACCGCACTTGGCAGGAGACCTTTTTCTGTCAACTTCTTTCCGTGAACACTTTTGGAATAATCAAAAAGCGCATTGGTCTCGGCCAATGTTTTTGTCTCTTCCGCCATGGTGTCTTTTCGATGGCACTCACCACATAAGCTAGGGATAGACGCACGAAAGGTTTTGGCGGTCTCGTCGCTGTGTGATTTTGTGTCATGGTAATCATGACAGGTAATACATTGGGGGACTTGTGTATCCCCTTGTTTAAGCCCCTGCCCATGGCCGCTGATAAAATATTCTTCAGCGATTTTAATATGGCAGCCAGAGCAATCCACCTTTTTTGCGGTTTCGCAAGGACGCTCCAGCTTTGGTTTTACATCCGAATGGCATTTAACACAGGTCAATTCTTTATGGACCGATTGTGCCAGGTCTTCTTTTTTGATATGCAGCGATATTTGCTTACCCTCAACCACCTTATGAACACCGGTTTTTTCATGGCATTTCAAACAGGCCCGGTCAGATACATTCAGAACAATCGATGCCTTTCGTGCTTTATGAGGAACATGACAATCGGTGCAGGCCGGGGTGGTACCCGGGGCTTCCGTCCACTTCTTCCCTTCGATTACTTTGGTGTGAACATCTTCAATCCTACTGTGACATTTCTTACATGTTGCAGCGATATTCCGTGGGGATGTTGACGCTTTTGCACTGGTGTGAGGCAGGATCATATGACTGTTGTGGCAGTCGATGCAAGTAGCAGTAACGATCAAACCTTTCTTAAACAAACCTTCTCCATGAATACTCAAACTGTAATTCTCAATGATATTATGTTCGGTGATATTATAGACCCTGGCCACCGGTCCGCCTTCCTGGTGGCACTTTCCACAAAGGAAGGGAATCTTCATCCGGGTACTGGGCGAGTTTGGATTCTTCGGCGATAAAATATCGTGCTTGCCATGGCACTCACTGCACGTGGGGGCATAGATTTGCTTACGCTTTAACGCTTGTCCATGAATTCCCTGGTCAAACTCCAATTGCTCATCATCGTGGCAATTTCCACAATACACCGGCGCAAGCCTCTCCTTGTGCGGAAAATCCTCAACATCGGCATCCAGGTGGCAATCGACACACTGCTGCCCGGAATGAACAGAAGCGGCCAGGATCTTACTGTCTACATACAGTAAAATTTTTTTGTTCCCACGTACAGTGGTAAGCTCTTTATCCGAATGACAATCCAGGCAGGTCTCATTATCAACGGCGTAAATTGAATTGAAAGGCAAGAAAATTAAAATTAAAACACCAAAAGTCAAAATACGATAATTCACTGCTACCTCACAGGTTCTTTTTACTTTTGAACAATCTATGGTCTTACATTGTAAGAGTTTTGAGAATTGATGTCAATCCCCAAACGTTGAAATCCTGGTTTTTGGTAATTTTTCTCCATGTTCTGTGTCCTCTGTGGTAAAAAAATGATTGCTTTTTAAACAGATTTGGTTTTGGCTCACCGTGAATTGGAGAACCGGCATTTTTTCTAAGTGAGTAATAATGCCTCTGGCAATTACCCACCGTTTCAATAATACCTTCTATAATCATTTGAGTTAATCCCCTTTCCCTTAGTTTCATTCTCTTCTGCTTTCTTAGAAATCTTGCTTGTTCCAGTTTTCGGTCTCGTTGCTGATGAATGTCTTTCTGCCTTCCTTTCAGCATATCCATAGTTGCGATATAGCAAATAGAACTGTGAAATCTTTTGGTGTTGTCACTAATGTAGCGTTTTAAACAGGCCGAAGGCCAGAAACAAACTTAAATTGGTGAGTGATTTTCCCAATTCACGCTGAACCAAGACACAAATTTCTTCACTTTTTACTTGCAATCCATTTAAAGCTCGTATATAATTCTACTTTAATTTTAATCATAGGAGGCTAACGTGATGTTATGGGAGTTCTTGAAAGAAAAAAAGGACATTGTTTTAGGAATTGTTGCTTCCCTTTATCTAATTTTGCTCATGATGGATGTTATATCAGCTCCTAAAGAAATGGGGATCAATCATCCTATTTTTTTATTCCCAATTTCTCTATTTCTTATTTATCTTTTGGCGCTATTAATCGAAAGTGTCATTAGTCTCCCTGAGTATCGTTTGCAAAAAATGCTAAAGCATTTAGAAGAAGATATCATTTCAGTAAAATACCCAATGATTATACAAATTAGAAATTCACATATACCAGATATTGACACCCAAATTTCAGATGCAGTCTTAGCTAAAGAGATTTGGGATTGGACCTATTTGGGATCCCATCCAGACTGTGAAGGCTTATGTAATAAAGTTCATTCAGAGATTCGTTCCAATTATTTAGAAGAAACAAAATTCCAGAAAATAAAAACATCTAGTGTTACACTGCTTAAAGAATATCCTTTTGATACTGAAATTAAAATCTTTTTGGGAGAAATAATCTGTTCCCCTGATAGAAATATAAAAACTATGTTCCCTCTTCATCCCTGGATAGGCGAAAGAAAAAAAAATTACGAAATTAAGTTTAGGAATCTTTATCTTGTTACATCCAGCTATATCAATAAAATAGGCACTTGTAAAGTGATCAACGTAAAAAAAATATCTAACCCTCTAAGTATCGAAAGGTATTGGATAAAGACAAAAAGTAAATTACATGATCACATGAATGATTCGTTCTCATTAATGTGGCAAAATAAAAATGTTCGTCCTAAGATGGAAGATAGAGAAAAATTTTTAGAATTAATAGATGAGATTCTTATAAAAGATTGTAAAAAAAATAAAATAGTTTTAGTAGAAAGGGATTTGCATATAAGATCAATTTTAAAAGAATTACCCAATAGACAATTATGGAGATTGTTTCTTAAGGCATTAATTATTATTGGTTGGATTTTATCTCCATTTACTTTATGGAATGATATTTTCATCAACATTCCAATAAGTGTTTATTTGGCTTCACTTTTCAGTGGATATCTCATAACCGTATACACAACATTAGCAGGTTTTTTTTATATCCTAACGAATATTGTTGGCTTTGTGTTTATGTTTATTGGTATAAAAGGTCTAAAATACGAACTTAGGGCTCGTGTACCTAAAGTTAAATTAATACTTTACAGTTCAGCGTTTATTTTTCTGACTGTTCTTGCCACAATATATATATTAAATGGCGCGGGTAAAAATATATGAGTGTTTTGAGAGAAGATAAAATTTTAAACAAAAAGAAGGTGATGCGATGTTTAAACTTGTCAATATTGAGAAGGAAAGATACAAAGAGCTATCTTCAAATCAAGACTTTTTAGAAAGGATTGAAGTTGAAAAAAGACTCTGCCCTAAACTCATTGTACTTTCTATATTAACATTTTTCCTAGTAGTGCTGATACGTGCTTCAGTGCATCTAGCGGATCAATTATTTAGTATTGGAATAATAATTTCTATTATTCCATTAGCGAACGCACTGGGATTAAGGTCCTATATAATTGAATTTGACAATGCAAAAGAAAAATATGAAGATGAAGACTTTTTTAACGATATCAAAGATTAAATCTTATAAGAAATATGTTGAAAATTTTTTGTCGTATTTAAAAGATACATCTATAGGTAAAATCTATCAAGAGTATCGGATTTCTTCAACAAGTATTTATTTTTTGTTAGGTGCAGCATTACTTTCTATTCTAAATCTTACTCATTTCGCTCTCCTCTTAATAGGTTTTGTTTTATTAGTTACAAGTGCAAATTGGCTAGTAGATTCCGCAGGGAAATTAGGTAGATTATTAAACATTTCCCAATTGGCGATTGGCCTTACTATTGTTGCTTTTGGAACAAGCGCACCTGAATTTTTTGTTAATATTATTGCTGCTGTTAAGGGGTACGCAGGGATAACTGTAGGGGATATTTTTGGTAGTAATATAATTAATATTTGTGGAGGCATAGGGATTTCATCTATTATTTGTGTTTTAAGTATAAAACAATCGACAATTAAATTTGAATTACCTTTTTTAATATTCAGTGCCATAATCTTAATTTTTCTTATATATAATTTTAATCCAACCATTTCAATCTCAAGTGAGATGGTTTATATAAGCAAAGCAGATGGAATTTTATTGGTGTTATTATTTTTATTTTACATTGGTTATGTTTATGGCTATCTTATTAAAAAGAAATATAAACCGCTTCCAGAAAGAAAAGAAAAAAAAGAAAGAGAAAAAGAAAAAAGGTGGTTGGTACTTGCAAAAACATTAATAAAAATTTCTATTTCGATTTTGACGATGTATTTTAGTGGAAACATAATTGTTAATGAATCTGTTTCAATAGCAAGATTACTTAGTATAAAAGAAAGTATTATAGGTGCGACCGTTGTCGCATTTGGCACTTCGATTCCAGATATTTTTGCATCAATTATAGCTACCATAAAAGGAAATGATGAGATTGCTGTTGGAAATATTGTGGGAAGTAATATTTTTAATACTTTATGGGTTCTTGGAGTATCAGCTATTGTAGCAACGCAACCTCTAAGTTTATCAAACGGACTATTGATTGATTTCCTTATTATGATGATAATATCTTTTTTACTATTCTTCATTTCCATCATTAGAAAGCGAATTGTTAAATTGGATGGTTTTATTTTTGTTTTGGCTTATATATTGTACTTGCTTTCAATTTTGAACCGATTATCATAAGATATACTGTTTTAATACGAAAGGATCCACGGAAGCGAAAAAGATAAAAAGTTAATTTAGAAGAAAACAAGTTGTTGACTTTTGAACGGGTCTGACATAAACTTAATAGGTGACCAAATAAAACAAGAGGTAAAACGTATAACCATAATGACACAGAAAATATTAAAAAACAGGTTGGCTGATGAGTTGGTGAATCGGGGCTTGGCTAATTCCCCAAAAAAAGCCAACGCCCTGATCATGGCCGGAGAGGTCCTGGTGGACCAACAGGTGATCTACCAGTCCGATAAAATCGTAACCGAAGATAATCACATTGCGCTGAAAGAAAAGTTTCCCTATGCTTCCAGGGGTGCCCTTAAAATCGAAAAGGCCTTCAAAGATTTTTCCATTAACATCAAGGGATTAAATGCACTGGATATTGGCATTTCCACCGGTGGATTTGCCGATTACATGCTAAAAAACGGCGCAGAATCCGTAACCGGCGTGGATGTCAATATCCAACAGGTGGACTATCAATTAAGACAAAACCAACGATTGAAACTAATCAAAGCCAATGCCCGCTGTCCACAGAACTTAACCAGCGAAAAAATCGGCTTTGAACCGGATATCATTACCATCGATGTTTCGTTTATTTCAGTAACCAAAATCCTGCCTGCCCTATCCCAATTCAATCAAGCCAAAATTGTGGCACTGATTAAACCACAATTTGAAGCCAGAAGAGAAATGGTAAGCAAAGGCGGGATTATCCGGGAACCGGGAAAACACCTGGAAATCCTGCTGGACCTGAAACAGCGAATAATTGATTTAAATTATACGGTCACCGGGGTTACGCCTGCCGGTGTCAAAGGACGAAAAGGCAACCAGGAATATTTTTTTTTGCTGGAGTATGGTAAAAAGCCTGTCATTAATGATAAAATAATAGCTCATGCAATCGAATTATAAAAAAGCCGGAATCGTAGTGAAGCCTCATAAAGAGGTGATTGTTTACCTGGAAAGAGCTGTCAAAGCGCTGAAGAACTTCCGGGTGGAAGTGGTTCTTGAAAAAATCGCTGCCGATTTAATCGGAAGGAAAAGTAATATTTCAAGAGAGGATATTGGGCATCATGTGGATATCATCATCCTGATCGGAGGAGACGGTACGTTTCTGTCTGTATCCAAGCAGGCAGTGGAAAGCCAGATTCCTGTGGCAGGTTTTAACCTGGGAGCCCTGGGGTTCCTGACAGAACTGCACAAAGAAAGCATTGAAAGTAACCTGGAACAAATATTTTTCGGTCAACCCAAAATCTCGACGCGCAAACTGCTGGAGATCGATTATAAGGGAAACACCTATATGACCCTGAATGATGTGGTGGCAGGTAAAGGCAATATCGCCCGGATTATAAAAATGCGCCTTGATATCGATGATTCCCATGTAGCAGAAATCAAAGCGGATGGGTTGATTATTTCAACACCCACCGGTTCCACGGCCTATTCCCTGGCTTCTGGCGGCCCCATTGTCTCACCCAAAGTGAATGGCATGATCATTACACCCATTTGCCCCCATTCACTGACCTTTCGCTCACTGGTGATACCGGATAATTCTACTGTGAAAGTAACTTTGATCTCCGATCTCGAAAGTTATATTACCATGGACGGCCAAATGGTACTGCCGATGCTCAAAGGGGATTTCTTTGCAACCCGTATTTCCCCGAAAACCCTGCAAATGGTGGAATCCAGTGAAATGAATTACTATAAATTGCTTAATGAAAAACTGTACTGGGCGTTGTAGGATGAGTATATTACTGGCCTTGCTTCGCCATTCCAGGTACCGCTTGTTTAATTTTATCTCCATTAACGGCATCATACTGATTGTCCTGTACATTATTAATTTGCTTATTATATATTGACCCCACGGCACATCATTCACTTCATCATTCACAATTCAAAATAAAACTTTTTCCCTCTTGACATTTAATTTGTAATATGGTAATTTGTAATTTCGTAATTTAATTACATTATAAAGGAGGAAAAAACAATGAGCGATCAAGAACAAAAAAAACAAGAAGAGACCAAAGACACGAAAAAGGACAAAAAGACAGACAGCGACGGTTGCAGGGGTGCCTTTGAAGAATTAGGGGATAGTATTGGAAAATTTGCTGAAAGAACAGTAGAAACCATCAGGGAAGCGTTCGACAAGTCAGGTTTAAAAAATACGGTATTGACCGTTCGCATTACAGAAGAAGCCAATAGAAAATTGCGCATGTTGGTGGATGCAGGACTTTTCAAAAGCCGGTCGGAAAGCGCCGCGTTTCTAATCGAAGAAGGAATTAAACACCGGGAAGATCTGTTTAAGAAGATCGAAGACAAAATGGAAACCATTCAAAAGATTAAAGAGGAGCTCAAAGACATCATCACCGAGCAAATTTAAAACAGGAGCCAGCCCCTCACCATTTCCTTTTACGGATGGGTCTCTTTGTAAACGTTGTCGGAAGTTTGGTGCAGCAAAAATAAATCCGCTTGATTTCGGATTCATGAACGGAACCTGTTCTCCCAAACCGGAAGGTCAGGCTGCTTTTGTCGAAATCCATCACGTTGTCATATATAATTTTACCGTCATTCATAAAAACGGTATCCATTCGATTGCTCAACCGTTGTCTTTCCCCGGGGAAGTCCCAATTGTCATCAATGAAATTGATCATCCAGAGGTCTTTGGTATTAATTTGTAACCCGTCGGTAAAACCGGTTTTCTGGCTGTTGAGATAGGAAAGGGGATATTCCACGATTCTCCCATCCACTATAAAAGAAGTGGAATAACGTTTGCCTTCATCCGGGGATGGAGTGGGTTTCATTTTCTGGTATGCAGCCGGCAATTTGTCACAGCAAAAATAGATACGTGCCACTTTTGACTCGTGAACTGCCCCACCCTGGAAAAACTCGAACATCTGCCGCCTGCTGCTGAAATCAACAATCTTGACATTCAAAATATGTCCATTCCGTAAGAAAATAGTATCCGTATTACCGGATAATCGATCCCGTTCACCGGCAAAATCCCACTGCGAATTTTCAAAATTGATCATCCAGACCCGGCTGCGATGAACTTTCGGGTTATCCCGGAACTCCACATAACCGGTGCGGCTGCTCATATCAATAATCGTATCGGAAATACTGTTCCCGTCTTTCAAAAAAGTAACCGAGCGAATGGCCATTAAATTCAGGCCCAACATCACAATCATCAAAACCATCAATAAACGTTTTATCTTCATGTTTACCTCCTAATTATTCTTATTACTATTGTATAAAATTAGCCCCTATAATATCGCATTTAGGAGAAGATTTCAATTTTTTTTTGTTTTTTTTTTTGCCTCCGGCGGCCAAGGGGGCTCTTTTCGAGAAAACTGCCCCCCTGGACCCCCCGCAAAAGCTTTTCATATGCGGACAAGCATTGTACCCTGTTTTTATACGGAATTTCCAATCCAGGTTCAAATCATTTTACTTTGTTTGGAAGAAAAAAACTTGCATTATTTCATAAAATGTATTACTCTTTATCCTTTGGTTTAGGTGAGTAAGGTGAGTGTGGTGAGTGAGGTAAGTGCGGAGAAAAGAGAAGCTTTCTCCTACTCACCTTACTCAACCAAAACATATGGAGGTTGTAATGAAATATAGAAAACGTAATGTGATGTTGACGGCCTTGCTGGTTGTTCTTTTGACAGGTTTTTGCCATCATTTATTTCCGTTGGCTGAGGAATCTAAACCTGTCAGTCAAAAAATCCAGCGCTGGCTGCTGTTGGGCCCGGCAGAAATACCTGCCGTTGAAAAGGACCGTTTGAAGAGTGATTCAAGCATTTTAAAGTTTAATCACCTGGATGTATCGGAATTATTGCCTGTAGAAGGCGGTAAAGTGCCCTGGAGCAGCGGCCGGGTGTTAACCTGGAAACGCCTTAAAAACCCGAATTTTAATGGAAAAAAGACCAGCGTATTCTACCTGGCGACTTACCTGGAAACCTATCGCTGGCTGCAAACCAAACTGGTGCTGGACAATAAGGACCTGAAAGTCGCTGTCTACCTGGATGGTCATTCGCTGGGAACCCAACCGGGAAAAGATAAACTAACCGCAGACCTGGATTTGACCAATGAAAAACATGTGTTGATTATAAAGGGGCTTTTAAAAGATGGAGTGAATCTTATCGTAAATGCAGCTCTGGAAACCAGCGAACCCTTCCAAAAGGATAAAATCGCCCTTTCTTTAACTCCCCTTCGCCGGCTTCAGCCGGAGCATGTATTTAATATGATCGAAGTGAACGGTATTTCTATTTCTCCGGATGGGAAGCGGACAGCGGTTTTTTTAAAGAAAACCCACAAAGGAACCGGTAAAACAGACAGGTGGCTCGAAATATTAGACACCTTCAATGGCAGAACAGTGTTCTCATCCCAAAGTCTTGGAAGTATCAGCCGTTTCAGATGGGTGGCCAGTTCCAACAAATTTTCCTATGTGGTTAGAGATAAAGAAGACACCTCTCTCTATCAATATCACCTGGACTCGCATACATGCACTCCACTGCTCAAAAACATAAAAAAATTCTCATCCTATTGGTGGGCAGCCAATGCCTCGTACCTGGTCTATTCCACCTATGATGAGGAAAAGAGCAGCAGCATTTACAAGCATGTGAAAGAAATTCGGGACCGGTCACAATTTACCGGGTATCTAAGTTCCATGTATATTTATTTTCCTTCAGGCGGTGCTGCCCATCAAATCAGTGATAAAGAGGAGGATTTCGACTCTGCCAACATCAGCCCGAACGGGAAATATATATTATTTTCAAAAAGTGAAGTGGACAACAAAAACCGACCGTATCGAAAAACCTCTTACTATTTATTCGATGTAAGCAAGATGGCACTGGAGGAAAAACCATTACTGCAAAGCAACTGGATTGATGACGTCATCTGGTCGCCGGATTCGACGAAATTACTGGTCCTGGGTGGGCCGTCTGCCTTTAACGGATTGGGGAAAAATTTAAAAGAAGATCGAATACCCAACGATTACGATACCCAGGCTTATATTTATGATTTAAAAACCAAAAAAGCAGAAGCCATTTCAAAAGATTTTGCTCCTTCCATCGAGGATGCCTCCTGGAGTTCATCATTAAATAATATCTATTTTAGTGCTACCGATAAATCGGATAAAGGGCTTTTTAAATATTCTGTCAAGAAAAAAAGCTATACCCGGTTCAATACAAAGGTAGATGTAGTATCCGAAAGCGATTTTGCTGCAAAGCGGAATACAGCGGTATATTGGGGGTGCAGTGCCAATGTTCCTCATAAATTGTACCGGTTGAGCCTGTCAAACGGCAGTGCAGCCCTGTTGAAGGATTACAACAAAAACGACTTCAAATACGTGAAGATTGGCGATGTAAAAGAATGGAATTTCAAAATGCCGGATGGCAAAGTTATCATCGGCCGCATTCATTACCCGGTGGATTTTGATGCCAACAAAAAATATCCCTGTATTACCTATTTTTATGGAGGGACCTCCCCGGTAACCCGTGATTTTGGTGGTAGGTATCCCAAGAACTGGTACACAGCTAACGGTTATATTGTTTATGTGCTTCAGCCCAGTGGTACGGTAGGATTCGGGCAGGATTTTTCAGCCGTTCATGTGAATGACTGGGGCAAGGTAACCTCAGAGGAGGTGATTTACGGGGTGAAGCAGTTGATAAAAGAACATTCATATATCGATCCCAAACGCATCGGTGCCATGGGGGCGTCGTATGGTGGGTTCCTGACCCTGTATCTTGCCACCCAAACAGATATCTTTGCCGCTTATATCTCCCATGCCGGCATCAGTGCCTTATCCAGCTACTGGGGCATCGGGGATTGGGGTTATTCCTACGGCGGTGTTGCCACTGCCGGTAGTTTTCCCTGGAACCGGAAAGACATTTATGTAGGTCACAGCCCCCTGTACATGGCGGACCGGATCACCAGCCCCCTGTTATTATTGCACGGCGAACTGGACAACAATGTACCTCCGGGAGAGAGTTATCAAATGTTTGCGGCGTTGAAGCTATTGGGAAAAGAAGTGGAATTGATTACCATCAAGGGCCAGCGGCACTGGATAATGGAATATAAAAAACGAATACATTGGTGGCGCACCATTATTGCCTGGTGGGACAAGCACTTGAAAAACCAGCCCCAACACTGGAAACATATGTATAAGAAATAATTCGTTATTTGGGTTTATAATAATCCAGGGCTTCTTTGGCTAACAGCGTGGAGGTCTCCTTATCCAACGGGATCATGGCTTCCAGGATCTTTCCCGCTTTCCTGCCGGATATTTTCCGCAAAATTAACGCGGCTAACCACCTGTCTTTGCTGTAAAGATTCCTGATCAGAACAGCCGCCTGCTCCGGGTCAATATTTTCATACGTTTCAATGACCTGGCGATTCACCACCCGGTCTTCCACCCTCTTATTGAATGCCCCTTCTCTCTCCTCCAATATTTTTAATCGCTGCAAATAATCACTGTACTTTCGGTCGAGCTCCGCTTCCCACTTTTTCAGGTTGAGTTCATACTCTTCCAACCGTTTTTTCTCCTGTTCCAACAACTGCTGCTCCCGGCGGAGCTCCGTTAATATCTTTTGAGATATATCCTGCCCTGCCTGGGCGTTGACACTGCTCTCACTAAACATAAACCAGTAAACACAAACAGCAACAGCCGTTACCATAACCGGAAGCAGCAAAAATAAACCAATATTTATCCTTTTCTTTTCCTTTTTCTTTATTAAATCCTTTATTTCTTCGCTGTCTTTTATATCTCTCATGATGTTACTCCTTTAACGTATCTCCTCCTGCTTCTCATTTTAAGGTTAAGCTTTATTGGCCAACTCTCTCATGATGATGTCCAGGTGCTTACCAGGTTCGGATGATATCTCTCCTTGTTCGCTGACGATTTGACACCCCCCACGCTCGATATGCTCATCTTTGGTAAATTTAACGGTCCCGGTGGTTTTTAACATCTTTTTCACTTCATCTTTCTTTTTTAAAATGATCTCATAATCGATGGGATTAACTTTTATTTCGTACTCTTTTGCATCCCTGATTTTATCAAAGCCCCTTTTCAGCATCCCCAATACCACTTCAGGAGTGGTCTTGATTTCGCTGGCAATGACTTTACGGACAATGGAAAACACCAGGTCCACCAACTGGTTCTCTGATTTGTTGTAAAGGATTTGTTTTAATTTGGCCAGTTCCTCCAGGGAATTGTAATAATTTTGCTGCACTTGCTTAACCCGTTGTTCAAGTTTTGCCTGGTACTCTTTTTCCAGTTGTCTTCGCATTTCTTGTTCTTTTTGTTTTATTAACAGGCTGGCTTCTGCGTCTGCTTCTTTTCCCGCTGCGTTTACCGTATCGTCTTTATGTGCATCGATAATTTTTTTTCTCCGGGCTTCCCGTTTTTTTTTCGCAATAATTAATCCGATCTCTTTCCGGGTGGGTGAAACAAAGGGCTTTAATTCCAGTTCTTCGGCTTTATCGTTGCGCACAATCTTAGATAACATATTCTTCGTCTCCGGCTTCACCGATCACAATTACGCCTTCTTCTTCCAGGTTCCTGACCACTTCAACGATTTCGCGCTGAGCTCTTTCCACTTCTCTCACGCGAGTGGGTCCCAGGTATTCCATTTCTTCTTTCAGCATATTAGCGGCCCGCCTGGACATATTCCTGAAGAACTTTGTTTTTAATTGATCATCGGCACCTTTTAACGCCAGTGCCAGGGATTTTTTATCCACCCGCTTCAGTATTTCCATGATTCCCTGGTCATCAACCAGGAGAATATCTTCAAAAACAAACATTAAATCCCTGATGGATGCGGCCAATTCCGGGTCCCTGGATTCAATCTGCTCCAGGACGTTTCGCGATGCCCGCCGATCCATCCGGTTAAACAACTCCGACACCGCTTTAGCACCTCCATACTCCTCAAGACTATATGACCGCAGGGCTGCCACTCTCTGCTCCATTACTCCAGCGATCTTCTTGATAATTTCCGGTGAAATTTTTTCGAGATTGGCCATGCGCATGACAATTTCAGCTCGCATGTCCTCAGGAAGCGCAGCGATTAATTGCGCTGCCTGGGAAGCACTAAGATGAGCTAAAATCAACGCTATAGTCTGAGGATGCTCGTTCTGGATAAACTTTGACAACTGCTGGGGATTAATGTTCTCAAGGAATGTGAAACCTGCGGACTCTTCCTGTAATTTAATCAACCGGTCGATGATCTGTCGTGCCTCTTCCGGTCCCAATGATTTGATCAGGATCTTTTTGGCGTATTCAATACCACCAATGGTCATGTATTCTTTGGCTAAAGTAAGATGGTAAAACTCTTCTACAACACTATCCGTAATCTCTGCAGGAACAGCCCCCATCAGGGAAATTTCCCGCGAAAGCTCCTGTACTTCATTTTCATCCAGCCGTTTAAATATCTCAGCGCTGAGGTCCTCTCCCAACACCATAAGCAGTACGGCAGCTTTTTGCCTGCCGGTTAGATTTTCCCTATCAATTACTAAGGCCATGATATTTTAGTCCTCTATTAAAAAACTTTTAACAAGGGCGGCAGTTTCATCTACATTCTTTTCAGCGAATCGTTTAACTTTTTCTCGTATAACACTCATTTTCCTGGTAGACCTGGGTATTTTGTATTTTTCCAGCAATTCCCTTTCAATTTCCGCTTTGTCCCTGGCTTCCTGCAGGGCAGCCATCTTTTCACTGTCCACTTGTGGTATTTCGATTTCTGCCGCTTTGGGCATCCGGGTTTGCTTCATGATTTCTTTGAACCTCCGGTACACGGGTCGAATGATTAAAAGGTATAATAAAAATAAGCCCACTCCAATTGCGGCATATTTAATAATCATATTTGTAAGATCTTGGGATTTTTGTTTTTGCAGGTAATATTCACTGATTGTTTCCGAGGAGGTATCAAAGGGGAGGTTGGCGACTTCGATGACATCTCCCCGCTGACTGTTGAATCCCACGGCCGCCTGGACGATTTTTTTGATGGCTTCAAGCTCTTCGGGGGTTCGACTCCTGGGTTCCCTGATCAATTGACCTTCGCGCACCCGGACATTTTCTGCATCGTCCACCAGTACAGCTACAGAGAGCCTCAGGATATCTCCCACCGGTCTGGTTAAACGGGTGACTTTTTTGGAAACTTCATAATTCACCGATGTTTTTTCAGACTTGGATTTCGCAGCAGCAGCTTCACCCCCCGCGGCCCCCGGAGCACCTGTGGAAGAGGTGGTTTCGCTTTTTTCAGAAACCTTGGTAACGGTGTTGGGATCAACGGTCTCTTCCGTGCTTTCCTCTTTATCAAAATTCAGTTTCAACTTCACACTGGCCCTGACTTTTCCACTGCCCACGTGGGGTTCCAGCACAGAGATAATTTCCCGGGAAAGGCTGCTTTCCAATTTTTCCCGGTAAGCCAATTGGCTCGCGGACATCCCGGTGAAGATGCCTTCCCTGCCGGCTTTGGGTGCTGAAAGGAGTTTGCCATGGCTATCGACAATGACAATGTTTTCGGGTCTTAACCCATCCACTGACTGGGCGATTAAATGAAGGATGGCCGGGATAAGGGCCCCGGTTACGCGGGCCCCAGGTCGTAAATTCAATACCACAGACGCTTTGGCATCTTCCTTCTCATCGCCAGATGTAGAACCTATGGGCATGGTAATATGGACTTTTGCCCAATTGACTCCCCTGAGCTGCGACAGGGTCCTGCCCAGCTCTCTTTCAACAGCACGAATATAATTGATGTTGTGAACCAAATCAGTGGTGGAAAGGGAACCCCCACCTTCGGGCAATCCCACGGCTGCCAACTGGATTCGTAATTCCGCGATCCGGCTCTCCGGAACCCGGACCACACTGCCGCCTGCCGAAAGTTCGTACGGTATCTTCTTCGCCTTTAATTGTTCGATAATAAGCCCAGCATCTTTAACAGATAGATTTGAAAACAAAACACCGTAATTTAACGCAGTGGCAATGCTGATGATCAATATTATACCCACTATAGCCAGTAAAATCACTGCTCCCATAAAGATTTTCTGGGATAATGAAAACCGGCTTAAATAGTTTTTTACCCGGGTTAATACATCACCTTTTGCACTGGTTTCTCCTGCCATTCTTACCTGCTTCTCACTATGTTTTTTTAAATCCTACTGCTTTCTAATTTTAAATTCCTAACATTGACCATTGACCATTGACCATTGACCATTAAAAACGTGTCCGCATTATCTTACGTATCGACTCAAGGCTCATGAGTATCTCCATTTATGCTAAGCAATTTCAGTGCCAAACACGTTAAGAGATAAGGCACTGAAAAAGGTTGACGGTTATCCATCCTGTATTTCTACAATTTTTGCCATGGGAAAATCTCCGCCGGGACAGAAAAAATGTCAGTTTTTTGACCCCATTTCAGCCCTTGACTGACAAAATTTCGAATCTGGTTTTTAGCCGCGAAGGCATTTACAATGCGGTAATAGGCGCGAAGAGATGCGAAGAGAAGAAAGAAAATGAAGTAATTGCATTTATTTATAGAAAAAGGGGGAAATAATTTAAAAAATAGCTTGAATTTGGATATAAATGTGATAAAATAATATGGACATGATATATATTGAAAAAATTCATTTTTTCATTGTTCCGGGTGATTTGAAGAGTGGACGATGGCTGCTTAAAAAAGGAGATATGAATGATTAAAGAGGCTGTGAACGATTACTTAACCGCTATTTATGAAATTTTCTCCAGCGGGGAAGCCAGGGAGGAAAGTTATTACACTGCATTGGAAGCATTTATCAAGAGAACCTGGAAAATTCTTAAAAACAAAGACCCCAAAATTATTATAATGCCCAAAAAGACCGACAAGGGAAATCCCGACCTGGTTATTCGCACCCCCGATTCCCGGTTAATCGGCTACATTGAAGCCAAAGACCCGCAAAAAGACCTGGATAGGGTAGAAAAAAGTGAACAAATCAAACGATTCATTGAAGTGTTTCCCAATTTTATTTTAACCAATTTCCTGGAATTCCGCTTTTACCGCTTTGGCAAACGGGTGAATTCGGTAGTCATCGGCTGGGAGATCTCCCTGGTTAAACTGGGAACAAAGCCGAAGCCGGTACGGGAAAACCAGGAAAAATGCCTGGAATTATTCAGCGTGTTTTTTTCGTTTGCTCTTCCCCGCAATTGGAGTGCAAAAGACCTGGCAGAGGCCCTTGCCATACGGACCCGTTTTTTCCGCGACCAGGTAGTGATGGAAGAGCTCAATCAAGCGCTGGATCACGACGAAACCGGCAGCCATATATTGGGATTCTACAATGCCTTTAAAACCTATTTAATCCACGGGCTTAGTAAAGAAGAGTTTGCCGACCTGTATTCCCAGACCCTGACCTTTGGGTTATTTACTGCCGCCACCCGGAGAAAAAAAAGGCTTAAAAGGGAAAATGCCATTCGCTATATTCCTTTAACCAGCGGTATCCTACATGATATATTTGAATTTATCTCCACGGGAAATATCCCCGGACAATTGGAGTGCAGTTTGAATGACATTGTAGAGGTTCTCAATTCCGTGGATGCCAGTAAATTGCTGAATGAATATTATTTTGACGATAAAGGAGATGATCCCATTCTTCATTTTTACGAGACCTTTTTAAGCCAATACGACCCGAAAGTGAGGGAAAAACGGGGCGTCTATTACACGCCAGAACCCGTGGTCTGGTTTATTGTGCGTTCAATCCATATTATTTTAAAGGAAAAATTAAACCGGCCGGATGGTCTGGCAGATACCGATATTAAAATCCTGGACCCGGCTGCAGGGACCTCTACGTTCCTGGCGGCAGCAGCCCAACTGGCTGTCGAGGAATACGCAGAGCACTATGGAGAAGGGGCGAAGTTGGATTTTGCGCATCACTATTTACTGAATAGCCTGTACGGTTTTGAGGAGTTAATGTCACCTTATGCAGTGGGGCATTTAAAGATGAGTTTTATCCTGGAAAAAATAGGAGTGAAATTAAAAGAGGGTGAACGGTTTAATTTCTATTTGACCAACACCCTGGAGATGGAAGATATTGAGCAGTCGAATTTGCCGGGCATGTCCACGTTATCCAGGGAATCCCGGTTGGCAGGGGCAATTAAGAAAAAAACGCCTATCATGGTGGTCCTGGGCAATCCACCTTATGCCGGTCATTCCCTGAACAGCAGTGAAACCTTTGTTACCAGAACCACCGGTACCTGGAAATCAAAACGGACAAAAGTAAAAACCTGGATTGGCGAGCAGATTGAGAATTATAAAATGGTGAACGGTAAACCGTTGGATGAGAAAAATATCAAATGGCTGCAGGATGATTATGTGAAATTTATCCGCTTTGCCCAGACTAAAATCGATGAGAATGGTGAAGGTGTGATCGGGTTTATTACCAATCATGCTTACCTGGACAACCCCACGTTTCGGGGGATGCGGCAGTCGCTGTTGAACAGCTTTGATGAAATTTATATCCTGGACCTTCACGGCAATGCCTTGAAAAAGGAAAAATGCCCGGATGGGTCAACAGATGAAAATGTGTTCGATATCCGCCAGGGGGTGGCTATTGCCCTATTTATAAAGAAAAAGGATGGTGGAAAGGAATGTCAGGTGTATCATGCCGATGCCTGGGGACTGCGGCAGGAGAAGTATGACTTGCTCTGGGATAATGATATCTCTACCTTGCAATGGAACCCAATCTCTCCCTGGTGGGAATTTTACCTGTTTACGCCGACACGTATTGGAAAAGCGGACGAGTCTCTTTATCAAAGCTTTTATAAAGTAACGGATATTTTCCCGGTGCACAGTGTGGGTATTGTAACCGCCAGGGACAGGTTAACCATACAAGAAGATGCCGACACCGTTCATAGGACTATTTCCCAGTTTTCCCATTGGGATGAAAAAAATGCACGGCTCTTTTTTACTCTGGGTGAAGACACGCGGGATTGGCGAGTAAAGCTGGCACAGAAAGATATCATCGCCAGTGGGAAGGATCGACAAAAGGTGGTTCCTATTCTTTACCGGCCGTTTGATATCCGTTACACTTATTATACCGGCAAATCCCGCGGATTTCACTGCATGCCCCGGCCGGAAGTCATGAAACACATGCTGCGAGACAATATCGCCTTGATTACGGTGCGGCAGGTGGCAGAAGGGGATTTCAATCATTGTTTTGCGGCGGACACCATCGTGGAAAGCCGTATTACTACCAGCAATAAAGGTATTGCTTATATCTTCCCGCTTTTTCTTTATCCTGAAAAAAACCAGAAGGACCTGTTTCGCCGGCCGGGTGAGCCCTCTGAAAAACTACCCAACCTCCAGCCCGGGCTCATTGAATTGTTAACCGGGAAAGCCGGGTTCTCCCCTACCCCAACGCCGGAACAGGTGTTTTATTACATTTACGCCGTGCTTTTTTCCAACCGTTACCGGGAAAAATATAAAGAAAATCTTAAAATCGATTTCCCACGTATTCCTTTTACGTCGGATTACGGGGTGTTTATAGTAATGGGCAAATTGGGAGAGCGATTGGCAGCTCTCCACCTGATGAAATCCGTGGAAATAAACGAAACCGTTTCCAGGTTTGAGAAGGCGGGCAAGAACCAGGTAAAAAAGGTCAGGTTTGCGGAACAGGAAAACAGACTATATATCAATGAAAACCAGTATTTTTCCCATATTCCCCGGGAGGTCTGGGAGTACAACATAGCCGGTTACCAGGTAATGGCTAAATGGTTAAAAATGCGCAAGGGTCAAGGACTCAGACATAATGACGTCCGTCACTTCATCAAGATTGCCCGCAGTATACAACTAACCATCCAGTACCAGGAGCAGGTTGATAAATTATACCCCCGGATCGAGGAAAATTTATTGATTTAATAAACCACAGAGAGCACAGAGGAAAAGGAGAGAAGAGAAGAACTTAAGAAAGAAGCAAAATGAAACCAATAGGGCAAAATGTAGGAAAGCGGGGTACAGTGACTGTCCGCATATGAAAAGTTTTTGCGGGGTCCAGGGGCGGTTTTTACAAAAAGAGCCCCTGGTGTCCTACTCAGTCCATAACTTCATCAGGTTGACGATCACTTCTGAGGCTTTTTGCATATCTTCAAATGCGATCCATTCTTGCCGGGAATGGAAATTGGAACCCCCGGTAAAAATGTTGGGAGTAGGCAGACCCATATACCCCAGCCGTGCACCGTCCGTGCCGCCCCTGATGATATTCTTCGCCGGTTTGAGACCGGACATTTCAACTGCTTTTACTGCTTTTTCAAGCACTTCAGTATGTTTATCCAGGACCAGTTTCATATTCCGGTAGGATTCGATCACTTTGAACTCGATTTTGGCTTTAGGGTATCTATCAGCCACTAAACCCACAATATTTTTGATAAACCCCTCTTTTTCTTTCAGGCCTTGTTCTTCAAAATCCCTGATCAGGATTTTGATAACCGCTTTTTCACTGCCGCCGGAAAAATGGTGGGGATGGATATAGCCTTCTCGTTTTTCTGTAGTCTCCGGGGACATGCGGTCTTTTGGAAACTGGTCGATAATCTCTGTCCCAATTTTGACGGCATTCACCAGTTTGTTTTTGGCATATCCGGGGTGAACATTCACACCCGTGATATGGATTTCCACGGTATCGGCGCAAAAGGTTTCATCCTCGATTTCTCCCAACTTTTCACCGTCTACTGTGTAGCCGTAATCTGCTTTAATATCTTCCACGGTGATATGCTCGGTCCCCCGCCCCACCTCTTCGTCCGGGGTAAAGAGGATACGGATATTGGGCCTGGGAGCATCAGGATGGTCGATAAGATATTTCAGGGCGCACATGATTTCGGTTATTCCTGCCTTATCATCCGCTCCCAAAAGGGTTGACCCATCCGCAGTGATAATGGTTTTTCCTATCTTTTCTTTCAAATGAGGATTATCTTCAACCTTAATCACAACCCCATTATCTTTGGAAAGTACGATATCTTTCCCATCGTAATTCTCATGAACCCGGGGATTGACATTTTCTCCGGATACATCCGGGGATGTATCCACGTGACCGATCAGGGCAATGGTAGGTACTTCTTTTGCCTGGTTTGTTTTTAGGGTGGCAAGGACATACCCCCATTTGGTGACAGTCACTTCTTCCAGGCCCATGGCTTCCAATTCTTCCTTTAGTTTATTCAGCAGGTTTAGCTGTTTATCTGTGGAAGGGAAGCTGGTGGACTCTTCACTTGACTGGGTATCGATCTTCACATAACTAAAAAAACGCTCCAACATGCCGGGAAATTCCATTTGACTGTTACTCATCGTTTTAACCTCCAGGTACAAATTTCAAATGACAAATTTCAAATTTAAGAACCAATTATAAGATATTTAGCTGGAAAAGGCAAAAGAAAAAAAGGAAAAAGGTGCCCGGCAAGAACACCAATTAATCAATTCACGCAAAATTGCTTATTTTATCATGTCAGGAGTCAATTTACTGATACAAAATTGAATTTTGCATCTAGCAAAATTCCATTTGAATGAAGCAAAATTGTATTTTGCATCACTGCAATGCCAATGTAATGCTAGCAAACTTAATTTTGCACCTAGCAAACTTACATTTGAAAGAAGCAAAATTGTATTTTGTATCATTACACTGCCGTTTGCATGATGCAAACTTATATTTTGCATCATGTCATCAACCATTCTCCTCATGCAAAACCCTATTTTGCATCATTCCACCCCTTCTTTGCACCTTGCACCCTGCCCCCTGCTACCTGCCCGCCTGCTCAATGCTGTTGACTTAAGGAAACGGCTTAAATTCGAAGTAAAAAGTGGCCAGGCAAGGAGGCAAGTTACCAGGTAAATAATAAACGGCACCGACGCAGGATGAAATGTTACCGGTGCAGAAAAGTCGTGCCATGGAACATCATTAAATGTTCCCGGCGCACAAGGTTTTTTCCGGGGGACACGCGAGAGAATCGCGGGCGCACAGCGCATTGCCGCGGCCGCAAGGCGTAAAACGCTTCGCGGACTGCCTTTTGCGCCCGCGGCAATGCGCTGTGCGCCCGGAAAGTGGTAAAGAGGTAAAGTGGAAAGGGGTAAATTATAATAACCTCGCAAGACGAAAGCCCAGGCCGGCGTCGCGGGCGACCGGGATGGACCAGTAGCGGTAGGAGGCCCGGCAGTACTGCCGGCGGTAGCCCCAGCCGCCGCCCCGGATCACCCGGTTGGAGCCGTCTTTAGGTCCCTTTGGATTTCGGTCGGGACTTTCTTTATAGTAGTCTTCATCGAACCAATCGGCGCACCACTCCCAGACATTCCCCGCCATATCCATGCACCCGTACGGGCTTGCCCCGGCGGGGAATATACCCACCGGGCTGGTGCGTCTCAACCCGAGTTCAAACCAATTGCACCGGTCTTCCTTTTCTTCCCAGGTATTGCCCCAGGGGTAGGAAAAACCGCCGTTGCCCCGGGCGGCTTTCTCCCACTGGGCTTCTGTGGGCAAAACATATTTATCACTTGTTTTCCGGCTCAACCATTCAGCATAAGCAGAGGCTTCATACCAGCTAACCCCCACCACCGGGAAATTGGGACCGTTCCATTCCCGGTCATGCCAGTATAAAGGTTTGGAAATATTTTCTTTTTTCCGCCACTGCCAGCCATCTTCAGTCCAGTATTCTTTATTTTTATACCCGTCATCATCGACAAATGCCTTAAATTCATGGTTGGTAACGGGATACGTGCCGATCATGAATTCATTCAAGTCAATGCGCCGAACCGGTTTTTCTCTATCAAATTCATCTGATCCCCGGATGAATTCACCCGCGGGAACACGTACCATGTTATCGGGGTGAATGCGGGTATCCCCCAGTCCACCTGCAAGTACACCTGCCTGGAACCGGTCTTTAACGTCGATTTTTGAATCCATCAACCGGTACATTGTATCGCGAAGGCGGGAAACGGCCTGAGGTTCCCGCTTTGAGGGTTGTAAATCGCAGAGTGCCTTCCCCGCCAATAATTGCAGGCGAAGGCGGCTTTTAGTTCGTTTATGTGCCTCACCCGCTGCCAAAATGGTGCCGACGATGGCATTGCTTTCCCGTTTACGGTCTATGCTCATGAAACCGGTATAAAGCAATAGCGTTTCTTCCCACCATTGTTTTTCCAGGTACTGCTTCCAATCGATTCCCATGTACACCATATGTTTGGCGGCCAGGAATTCCTGGAAGGTAAGATGGGTAAACTCGATATCCCCGCTGCTGAGACGGTTAAACAACCCGCACCCGGGTTCGATCTCATCCAGGAGGTTTAATATTCGAGTTTCATATCGGCTCTTACGTTCACCCTCAGGCAGTGGGAAAACGGTTCTCAAGGATTCCAGGGCATCGGATTTTTCAAAGGTTTTCCGGTTTTTCTCCTGGGCATTGAAGGCCAGGTGCATCAAGAATTCCAGTATTTGATTTTCTTTGCCTGGTAGAGCAGGGTCATGAAAGCGCCGGTGAACCAGGTTATCGATGATGCGATTGTACAGGTCGGCGCGCTGGTCCGGGATGCGCTTGCCATCCTGGTAAAGAATGCATACCGCGGTCAACAGCAGCGGATTTTGCGTGAATACGGATATATGTTCATGCTGACTGATATCCGATAACATGCCCCCGGCGGTCACTTCCCCTACCCCTTTGGCCATACCGGATACCGCTTTGAACCATTTTTTAATAAAATCTTCTACCATCCGCCGGTTCAGCGGTTCAATGTCATGGATATCCGTCCCAAAATGAGATGCTGCCGCACCGGCAATGCCGTGGGGCCTGCCGGTCAACAAAAAACGATTCTTTTTATTCTCGAATTGAAACTGTTTAATGATATTAACCAGGTCTTTACGAAGATGATCCGGTACTTCATCCAGGCCATCGATAAGAAACAATACGTTTTGCTGGGAGAGATAAGCGGAGATAATATCCCAGGCCAGGGGACACCTGGTCTTATTAAGATAGAGAACCAATAAATCCTCAAATACCATTTTTTTCCTGTCTTTGCGGATTTCTTCGTGATAAACCAGCCAGAGGTCTTTTAAAAACACAATAACCGGCAGGTATCCCCTGAGAGGGGCAGGGCAAATGTCATGGGTAACAGTATAAGCCAGGTGCTTGATCAACGTGGTTTTTCCCGTACCTGCTCCACCCCGCAGCAGGATACGATCCTTCCGGCCCAACAAAACCTCTATATCGATGGCTGGAGGTTCACCGGATTTTTCATCCTTCACGTGTTTACGCGGTGCTTCCAAATAAACATCCTCCTCCGAAACGATTCCCTCTTTTTCCAGTTTTTCTTTATAAAAGGGATTCCGGGTTTCGATGGGGATATAGAGTTCAGGCAGGCTGACGGTAATCACTTCTCCCTTGCGGGCCAACAGGTCGATGTCCATTGTGGAAAAAAATTCCTTCACCCACTCTTTGTATTTTCCTGGAATTTCTAGAGGTATAACGGGTTTCGGTTTGGGTACCGGGGTGCGTTCAAAGGTATCCAGTTCAAAGAAGGGTTTTCCCTCCTGGCCTTCATAGCGGTATGCATCCGGGATGAACCGGAGGCTGTCACGGCTCTCCCATCGATAGGGCCATACCTTTACTGCCACTCCTTCCGACCGGAATTCAACCCGGACAAACTGGAAACCGATAAAACCGCTTTTCCTCTCATCGGTATACGACGCATTGGCACCCAGGCAAATGCAAGAATAGGAAGGATTTTTAACCACCAACGCCTTATCCCAGTGGGTGTGGCCGTGAAGTATCAAGCTGCATCGTTTAAATATCTCTCCTTCATACCGGATAAAGTCGTCTTCATTGAACCAATTGGGGGGGTGATGCATGAGCAAAACTTGGTGGGGCATTTTTGCCTGTTCAAAGGCTTCGGTTACCTGGGGAAATCCCAGGGTAATATTTCCCTTATCCTCATCGCCTTCACAGGCCCAACAACTATTGAGACCCAAAAACGATACGCCTTTTTCTTCAATATCTTTCACCCAGAAATAATCCGCTTCCGCGGGATATAGACGGGAGTGCAATTTTTCCATAAAGACCCGAAACGCATTGAATTTGGGATTGACAAAGAAAACTCTTTCCTCTTTGTTTTCAAGGAATTCATCTATTTCCCCTTTTCTCACTGTCTCGTGAAGGGAAAGAGATTTCCTTATCTTTTTTCGGTCCACATCGTGGTTGCCCGGTACTGCCAGGTACAAGGTGCCGGATGGTAAAAAAGATTGCAGTGCAGCGAAAAATCCCAGTGACTCGGTATACTCATCCTCTTTCCCGGAATATGCGATATCCCCCGTGACCGCCACCACGTCCGGTATCATTCGATTTTCCTTCACATGTGTTTCTATGGTTTCCATCATATGTTTGCCCACCTGCCGACGCACGGATTTATCGGTATCAAGACCTTTGGTTTTAAAATGAATATCCGACAGATGAAGGATGGTTATTTCACTCATATTCACACCTACCCCTTTTCACATTAGACTATTTAATAACATAAATCGCTAAAAAACGCAAGAGATTAATCGCAAAAAAAACCGGCTGCCAGGTTCGAGACGTTATAACAAACGTCCTACTAAGGGCAGCCGGCCTGGTTATCTTCGGCCGTATTTCACGGCGCGGGATAAAAGGTTGGTTACCGTGTCGTGAAAGTGCCAGGCAAGTAAAAGTTAGGGTTTTGGGGGTAGGCAAAAATCACTGCTGTTATGTCTGGAGAAGGAGTTAAAAAATTCTGATGAGGTTGAATTTTACAGGGTTTTCGTTTATCATAATAATATGGTAAAAAAAGAAAAAGCAAAAAAAAGAAAAGCAGACTATGATTCCGCCTGGAAAGATGTAATCGAACGGTTCTTTGAACCGATGATGACTCTCTTTTTCCCCTCGATACACAACGAGATCGATTTTACCAAAAAACCTGAGTTTTTAACCAAAGAATCACGACGGTTCTACCCGGGCAGTAAAACCGGTGGACGACGCGCAGACGCCGTGATAAAAGTCCGCCTTAAAGACGGATCGCAGCAGTGCATCTGTATTTATATCCATATCGAAGTCCAGGGGGAAAAGGACCAGGATTTCGTTATACGGATTTATGTCTACAACTATCGGATATTTGACTTCTACAAGGACGAAGGTGTGGAAGTGATCAGTCTTGCGATTTTAACCGACGAAGACCCGGACTGGCGCCCTGATGAGTACGTTGTCAAACGCGGTGGTTTTGAACTGCGGATGAAAATACCGATGGTTAAAATTATCGATTTTAAGCTCAAAGAGGAATGGAGAGAGAAATTGGAAAACACCGATAACCCGATGGCAATGGTGGTGAAATCACAATTAAAGAGCTACGATGCAAAAAAAACCGGTTATCAAGAAAAATCTGACATACAGTGGGAGTTAATCCGGGAGTGTTACGAAAGCGGTTACAGTAAAGAGGATATCCGTATACTTTTAAATTTCATCGATTATGTGATCCGGGTCCCCAGGGCTTTTCAAAAAAAATTAATCGAAAGAATAATAAAATATGAGGAGGAACACAGCATGAATTATGTAGCCAGTTGGGAACGAATAGCTGAACAACGTGGAGAACGAAAGGGTGAACGAAAGGGGGAACGAAAGGGGATACTTAAGACAGCCAGGAAATTGATTAAAAAAGGAGTGGACTTAGATATCATTGTTGAAGCAACAGGGTTTCCCCGGGAAGAAATCGAAAAACTGGCCGCCAAAATCCACTGACGCATGATATACCTCTGCCCCTTTTAAAAGCCTTTTTTCATCAGCAGCCAGGCTCCACTGCGTGCCAGGAAAGTTAAAAAGGTAGCCAGGCGAGAAATGTTTACCTGCGCTTACCGCTGATGAAGGTGCCGCGTGATTATATTCTACAACAATGGTCCAATAATACTCTTTTTTATGTTCAAAAAAACGGCTTTCCCAGCGAACGACACCTTTGTCTGAGAGAAAATTCGACAGTATGGAATCGTTAAAACTTTCGAGATTGTTTTCAAACTTAATTGTAAATATTTTTAACATGCGGTTCAACTTTCCCGTATTAAATGATTCATTTTAAAGGGTTTGGGGTTCGCTTCGGGCTTCGCTTCCTCGCTCACCCTATGCTAATCGCATATTCTAATAGATTTAATGGTGGGTGTCAATAGTTTTATGTAATAATACTTTTTTTTTACATTACATCTATTATTTTTAACAGTAAAAAAGTCACATCGGCCTCATTTGGGGAAAAAATAAGTGGCGCGCTGCGCGGAAAGTGGTAAAGAGGTAAAGTGGAAAGGGGTAAATTATAATAACCTCGCAAGACGAAAGNNAAGACGAAAGCCGGAGCCGCCGAAGCGATCGACCGGGAGGCCCCAGCCGCGGCAGGCGGCCCGGCAGTCCCGCCGGGCGCCCCAGCCGCCGCCCCGGATCACCCGGCGGGAGCCGTCCTTAGGTCCCACCGGATTTCGGTCCGGACTTTTTTTATAGTAGTCTTCGCCAAACCAATCGGCGCACCATTCCAGGACATTCCCAGCCATATCCATACACCCGTACGGGCTTGCCCCCGCAGGGAATATCCCCACCGGGCTAGTGCGTCTCAACCCGAGTTCAAACCAATTGCACCGGTTTTCCTTTTCCTCCCACGTATTGCCCCAGGGGTAGGAAAAGCCGCCGCTGCCGCGGGCGGCTTTCTCCCATTGGGCTTCCGTGGGCAAAACATATTTATCTTTCTTTTTCCGGCTCAACCATTCCGCATAAGCAGAGGCTTCATACCAGCTAACTCCCACCACCGGGAAATTCGCCCCATTCCATTTCCGGTCACGCCAGTATAAAGGTTCGGAAATACTTTCTTTTTTCCGCCACTGCCAGCCCCCCGGTGTCCAGAGTCCTTCATTATTGTACCCTTCATCATCCATAAACGCCTTAAATTCCCGGTTGGTAACCGGGTACTTACCAATCATATATTCTTTAAGATAAATGCGCCGGACCGGCTTTTCGTCATCATAACTATCTTCATCATCCGCGCCACGGGTAAACTCGCCGGCCTCAACCATCACCATGGATGGTGACAACGGTTCTATCCTGGGGTCTCCCAGTGCGCCGAGAATCTCCCCGGCCTTGAATCGGTCATCCAGCTCTACATTCGCTTGAATAATATTAAGCAATTTCTTCATCGCCAGTTCAACTACGGTTTCTTCCCGTTTGGAAGACTGGAAGTCCCGCAGGGCTTCGGCACCCAGCAGGTGGATGCGGTGCTCTGGGTAGGAATCCAGTATCTCCTTGACAATATTATTGCTGCGTTTTTTCATTTCCAGGTTGGTCAGACCGGTGTAAAGTAAGATGGTCTCTTTCCACCAGGGGTCTTCCAGGTATTTTTTATAATCGATATCCCGGTCCAGTATATGTTTGGCTGCCAGGAACTCCTGGAAGGACAAATGGATAAATTCAATTTCTCCACCGCCGGGACGATTGAGTAAACCGCACACCGGCTCAATACGGTTAAACAGACCCTGCATCCGTTTTTTATAATCATGGGGCGATTCACCCACCTGCTGTGGATGATTCTTTTTTAAACACTCGATG
>WVZO01000265.1 GCA_011772425.1 Candidatus Aminicenantota bacterium | reverse complement strand
GAAGTTAAGTAAGCTGAAGGCTTCCCCATCCGTCAGAAACGGAGCTTTTTGTATTAATTGATTTCAACGTCAAAAAAGGACGCTTAATCGGTTGGTTCTGGGAAGAAAACCTTTAGATGGCGCGTATGCGCCTTTTATGGCTGCCCTCGCCGAGGGCCTGGCCGCCGGAGGCAAAAAATGAAAAAGGTTTCAATAAGTGTTTTCACAGTGTTTGTTTTTTTTATCTGGGTCATCTCTTTTCCTTTGAATCTCACAGGAAAAGATGTGTTGAAAGCAAAAGTAATTGAGAAACAAGGTGAGAAGAAAAAGAAAAAATTCCCCGTGTTTCTGGCAATTGGTGCTGCAGCCGTGGTTACAGTGGTTGTTATTTTGCTGGTGAAAAAAAAAGGTACCGGTGAAAAGGGACCTGATCCGCTGGCTTTTGAATGGATGGAGATACCGGCCGGTGAATTCCTGATGGGTGATAATTCCGGCATTGGACGTCCGGATGAGCGGCCGGTTCATGCGGTTTACCTGGATGCCTTTAAAATCTCCAAATATGAAGTAACCTTTGACCAGTATGACTATTTTTGTGATCAAACCGGCAGGTCCAGGCCGGACAACAATTTTATCAAAGCAAGGGGGAGTAACCCGGCAACCAATATGACCTGGAATGATGCCGCGGCTTACTGCCAATGGCTGTCATCAAAATTAGGGAAAACCATCCGCCTCCCCACGGAAGCAGAATGGGAGAAAGCAGCAAGAGGAACGGATCAGCGCATGTACCCATGGGGAAATGAAACTGCCACCTGCGATTTTGCCAATTATGCTCAGTGTAATTATAATACCATCTCGGTAGGTTCTTATCCTTCCGGGGTTTCCCCCTATGGGGTTCATGATATGGCCGGGAATGTTTATGAATGGTGCTCTGACTGGTACGATCCTGATTATTACTCTTATTCTCCCCGTGATAATCCTCAAGGGCCTGCCAGCGGGCTTGGGCCTGTGATGCGCGGCGGCTGTGTGGGGCATGAAGCTTATAACATGCGGACGACCTTTCGTCAATATTATGGAAGGGAGTGGGGTTCCCACAACATCGGCATTCGCCTTGTCATGGAATAGGTAATTAAATTGATTTTAGTTGTTTTTGAGGTTATTATATTGATATGAAAAACAAAACGTATTTTATAACTTTTGTAATAGTGTCGGTTATGGTTCTTTTCTGCGCATCAGGACTTTTTGGTAAGAAGAAATACGATATTATCATCAAGAATGGAACTATTGTGGATGGTCTCGGTGGTAAACCGTTTCAGGCTGACGTTGGCATTCGCAAAGGGAAAATCGCCAAATTAGGAAAGCTTAAAACAAAAAAAGCGAAGAAAGTCATCGATGCCTCCAACCTGATGGTCTGCCCGGGGTTTATCGATCTTCACACCCACACGGACGACGACATCCTGGAACAGCCCAATGCCCACAACTACATTCGCCAGGGAGTCACCACTGTCCTGGGAGGAAACTGCGGCGGTTCCTTTTATCCCATTGGAGAGTTCCTGGAAAAAGTAGAACAAGGGAAAATTGCTCTTAATTTCTGCACCCTGGTGGGGCACAATACCATAAGAAGAAATGTTATGGGCAATATTGACCGGGAACCCACTGAAGAAGAAATGATGCAGATGAAGCAAATGGTAGAAAAAGCCATGCAGGACGGGGCGGTTGGGATTTCTACAGGGCTAAAATATATGCCCGGAGCTTATGCCAAAACCGAAGAAGTAATTGAACTGGCAAAAGTCGCGGCCAAATACCGGAGTGTTTATGCCACTCATATGAGAGAAGAAGGCCTGGGCATCCTGGAGGCGGTAAATGAAACCATTGAAATTGGAAAATTGGCAAAAATTCCCGTCCATATATCCCACCACAAAATTGCCAGTAAGGACAGGTGGGGCAGCAGTGTCAAAACCCTGGCAATGGTTGACAAAGCAAGAAAAGACGGTATAGATGTCACGTTGGATCAGTACCCTTATCCGGCCACCAGTACCGGTCTCACTATTCTTTTCCCTTCCTGGGCATTAGAAGGTAATCCCAAAGAATGGAAGAAACGGTGGAATGATCCGAAGGTAAAACCACGGCTCATTGAAGATATCATCAACAACATCAAACACGACCGCGGCGGCAGTGACCTCAACCGCATCATGATTGCCAGGTATTCTCCTGAGCCGGAACTGGAAGGCCTGACTATTGCTAAAATATTAAAAAACAAAGGCATCCCGGAGACGTTTGAAAACGGGGTTGAACAAATCATTCAACTCCAGGTAAAGACAATGGAAATGGAAGGACGGGTTCAGGCCATCTATTTTTGCCTGAGCGATGAAGACATTAAACGCATTATCAAACACCCGCTGACCTCCCATGCCTCGGATGGCGGCATAACCACCTTTAATGTAGGCAACCCCCATCCCCGGAATTACGGTACGTTTCCCAGGGTATTAAGGCTCTATGTCCGTGAAAAAGGCATATTATCTTTCGAGGCAGCCATCCGAAAAATGTCTTTTTTGCCTTCCAGGAGATTGGGTCTTAAGAAAAGAGGCTGTATCAAGAAAGGCTTTTATGCGGATATTGCGATTATTGATCCTTCTTCGGTCTCGGATACTGCCACCTGGGAAAATCCCCATAATTATCCCGAAGGCATTCCTTATGTGTTGGTTAATGGTCAATTGGTAGTGGAGAATAGTAAGATTACCGGTGCATTCCCTGGCATGGTCATTTATGGAAAAGGCCATAAAAAATGAACATCTATTTTGGCGGCTCGATTGCCGGTGGGAGGCAATACCTGGCGACGTATCAACAAATAGTGGCTTACCTTAAATCCTGTGGGCACCGGGTTTTAACCGAACATGTGGTTAAACCGGATGTATTTGAGTGGGAGAAAGATTTTACAGCGGAACAAATATACACCCGTGATATCCAATGGCTTAATGAATGTGATTGCATGATCGCTGAAGTGAGCAATCCATCGTTGGGAGTGGGTTATGAAATATGTTATGCTTTGCGGATAAACAAACCGGTGCTTTGCTTGTACCGGAAAGGCATATTTTTGACCCGTATGCTCATCGGTAATACATCGGATGGCTTGCTGGTCAAAGAATATCAAGAAGACCGGGAATTAGAAGAAATTATTGATATGTTCTTGGGAAAAAGGAAGGTTAAAAATGAATCTATTTATTTCGCATAGATTTATAGAGCTCAAAAACTTCGGCAGCCAGCTCATCCTGACGTTCAAGGCTGAAGGGACCGGACTGCGCTTTAACCAACCGGATTGTCCCATTTCCCAGGGGTTTCCAGCGCTCGGGGAAAAGATCGGAATGATAGCCAGCAAAGATCGCGATAACATCGCGACCCAATGCACCGGCTACATGTTGGCCGAGGGAATCATAACCGATATATAAATTGCTCAAATTTATCAATGCGGCGAATCTGCTCACTCCACCCTGGTATACTAAAAGCCGGACATCCCGAGACTTTGCTTCACTGCGCCTTACCCCTATTAACTCCGGGCTTTTTTCTGTGACTTCTGCGGTTTCGATTCCCATATCGCGAACGGTCCGCATGAGGGCATCGGCTTGATCGAACTCTTCCTTTCCGTATCCCCTGTCAAGTATAAGTATAACGCCATCGGAAAGGAGTTTTTGGACAATGCTTTTTTCAAACCGGGAGACGATTTCGGATCGGTACCTGACACGTTTTTCTTGATTTCCGCCAACCCCCAGGCTCATACTGACCACAAATGCTTTCCCTGCTGAATTAAGTCTTTCATAAACCTTATTTGCAAAAACATCATCCTCGGTCAGGAAATTGATCGTCGGATAAATCTTTTCAGCCTCTGATTCGGTACCGAAGGTTGCCTGGAGCCATTGGACCAAATCCTCTGCCTGGCTTGTTCCCTCCCATGTTTCACGATGTACCGAAGGCTCCCAGAAGAAATAACGCCTATCTTCAATAGCAGGGGAAAGGAGCGGCAGTAACCCGGATTGAAGAAGCCGGGAGTCCGTATTGACAATAATGTAATCCTCATCCTGTCCAAGATCGCAGGTCTCGCTTTCAAGTGCATGAATAACATGAAGCCATTTGAGAAACCTGTCCAACAAAACATCACGGCGGCCATATTGAAGATGGTGAACGCGAACCTCTGGTTGATTTCCTTTCAGAAGTAAGCCATTTTTCTGATTACATAACAACACGATTTCTACACCAGGAAACCTCTTCCTCATTTTCTCAATTACCGGACTGTTGAGGAGGACATCCGCACCAAGTGTCACTCGGGATAGGACAAAAATCTTCTTTACTTTGCCTATTGATTGGGCATCGAATTGTTTAGGCGAAGAGATACGCTCCATACGCTTCAACAAAGCAGCTTCATCACTCAGACCCCATTGATCGAGTCTTTCGTGCAACTGCTTTGCCTTTGGTAAAATTCGGATGCGAGAGATCAGGTGGGCCACAACCTTATGTAATGTCAATCTATCCTGGGTAAGAAACGCGTCGGACAATGGCTCGATCACCTGACCAAACAAGATATCTGTTCCCATCTGGGCTTGTGGTAACTCATCTGAAATCGCGGCATCTATGATGAAATCCAAAGCATCAGAAGCGAATTGACCCTCATGATGGCGCTCCATGAATTGTCGCGCTGCCCTGGCTGCATTGGTTCCCACTTGCTTATTCATCATGAATCACGTAATCGTATTCCCTTGATTCGTTATTGAGGGGAGTTCTATAATATACTTTATCACCTTCAAAAGAGATTTTGCACTGTCTATAATATCCATATGAATTCTCTCTCATTAATCATACTAAAACTGTAAGTCATTGTCAAATTTAGGTTGACCCAGGGTTTACAGGTCCCTCCAGGAGAACCGCTGTTTAAAGGTGGCAAACAGCATGCCCATCATCAACACATCTCGCCGGCTAATATCCAGCAATTCCACTACCCGGTTCAACACGTCCAGTTCCCGGTCGTCGAAATCCCCATCCACACAGGCCAGTTGCATTAATGAGTAAAGCAAAAGCCGTTTGGACTCTACACTGGTATGATTCAGCTGTTTCTGGATAATCGCAAGCAAGGTTTCAGGTCCTTCTGCTTTGTAAACGCTCAACGCTTCGCCCACTGTTTCCGTCAGCCACTCCTCTTGGTTGAACTCCTGGGTAATATTATGGGCTTTGGCAAAACTTTCCAAGGCATTCAATTCTGCCGGTTCTATCCTGGCATCCGCCACCACCATTGCTGTCCAGGCATAAACAATACCACGAGCAATGTCCTCATCTGTGATGACATCATACTTCTCGAATTGCTCTCTTAACCCCATGCATTTCCTCCTAAATTCGTTTGTTCGCTCAACATAATACGCACTTCGCTCCCTCTGCCGCCTGCCGTGTGTATTTTTCCTTCTCACTGGCAGCTAGAAAACTTTAAATATTATATTATATACGCAACCAAAAGTAAAAAGTTTTTTTGTCTGCCACTTTTTTTCCTTTTTTAATCATACCAGTTGTGGAGCGCAGCGGAGCTAAATTCTAAATTAACCGCTTTATCCAGGATTGAATACCTGTGGCAGCATGGGCCATAACCAACGGTTTTGTACACTTCCGTGAGACTATTTCAGGAATCGAATCTCTACCCAACTGGGCCAGGATGGGTTTCCTGGTGGCACCGATAACCAGGAAATCATGATTTTCCGTCTCTTTTAAAATGGCATGCACGGTATCATCTTCATAGGTAATCTTTACTTCAATCCGGTCAGAGGACAAATTACACCTCTCTGAGTGTTCCTTGACAAACGCACCGATATCAAATTTCCGTTTGGCACTTACGTCGTTGTAAACGTAAAATATGGTGATTTTTCCTTGTTCTTCCAACAGGAGACTGGCAATTTCAAAGGCAAAGGCCCCATTGGGTCCCCCTGCCAGGGGTAACAAGATATTTTTATAAGAAAGTTTTCCTCCACCTTTCAATGCCACCACATTACAGGGCGATCGTTCGATAATGGGGTCAATGGTACTGCTAAAAATAAATTGGCGGGTGCTGGTACGGCCATGCCAGCCAATGATCAACATATTGGCTTTTTTTTGCCTGGAGGCATTCACAATGCCCCGCGATATGTTGCGGCAATAGCGAATGGTTGAACTGATGGGAAACAGCGGTTCCAGGTAAAGCATGGTTTCAACAATGGCTTCCTTTCCTTCCCACATATAGTCTTTTGCCGCGGTCAGCGGGACTTGCTCCGGCACAGGAACCATGTGAATCAGTTCAATCCTGGCATTTTTGGCGGTACTGAGTTTGTATGTGGTTTGCACCATCTCAATGGCATTTTTGGGGTGGGCCACAGCCACCATGATCCGATACTCTTCACCTTCACCAGCAGGAGCTTCTTCGGCTTTTTCCTCTTCCAATACCTGGATTTCATCAGCAGTAACCACGGCCCGCTTTTTGGAATACCAATTGTAAATGATAATCCCGGTTATGATCCAGAGGGGAGAGATGATCCAGGCAATGATACTCATATGCAGCAACCAGAAGATCAATACCGCCTGGAGAATAATCGCCAGGATAGGAAACAAGGGGAAAAACGGCATAATAAAACCGTAGGTTAATTCATCCCCCATATGCCATCTGACCCGTATCACACACAAATTGACAACGAAAAACAGGATCAAAAACATCATACTGGCACTGGAAGCAACATCCATAGTAGGCAAAACAGTTGCCACCAGGATAACCAGCGCTGCTGTTCCCATTAACGCTGCCCAGGGGGTTTTTCTTTTTTTGGAGATTTGAGCAAAGAACGGCGATACCATACGGTCCCGGCCAAGCGCGTATAAGGCCCGGGTTGCCGAGTAAATGGTAGAGTTCAGGGCAGAGGTGGAAGCAAAAATAACCGCCAGGGTTAAGAGAAAATTTCCCATAGGCAAAAGCCTGGATATAGCTTCGCCAAACCCCCGTTCCCTGAAACTGCCGATCCATTGCCAGGGGGCACCTTCGACGCCGGGAGTCCCGGCTTTTACCGCCACCACCGTGGCAAAGGCAACCGCTACATAGGTCAGGGTGACAATAAAAACAGAATAAAGCATGGCTTTAGGTAAGTTCTTCCTGGGTTCAATGGTTTCGTCGCCGGCCTGGGCGATTACTTCATAACCTTCAAACGCCACATAGGTAAACCCCATGGTAATTAAAAGTTTTGCCCAGCCATTGGGCAGAAATGGTTGAAAATTCTGCAGGCGATAGGGGTCCTTAATCGTTATAACAACGCCGATCAACCCGATAACCACCAGGAATATTGTTTGCCCCAGGGTGAACAGCGCCCCGATTTTCCCGGTCTCGGATGCGCCGCGGTAATTGATAAAAATGAAAAAAACAGCTATCAGTACAGCCATTAGTTTCTCTGTTATCCCTGTAGAAAGAGGAAGCCAGGAAAGTAAGCCCAGGACTTTTAAATATCGAACCGTATAGATTGCAAAAGTAACGGCATACAAACTGCCGGCTACACTAGATGCATACCATTCCATCCAGCCGGCAACAAAACTGGGCCCCCTGCCAAAACCGATCCTGGCATAATTGTAGGCGCCCCCGGCATGGGGGATGGCTGAACTGAGCTCAGCATAAGAGGTGGCAGTGAACATGGCAATGATACCATTTAATAAAAAAGTCAGAAGAACGCCCCCGGGCCCTACCACATGGAGAGCATTCCCTACCCCTAAAAATACCCCGGCACCAATCATCATACCCAGTCCCATCATGGTGATATGGAACAGGTTTAATTCTCGAGATAGTTCCGATGAGACCGGTTCTTTACCTGCCATTTTTTAACTCATCCAATATTTCTCGAATGGAACGCAGCTTCTTTTTAGAGATCATCCCAATGGTTCTGCGGCTCCATAAAACCACAAAGGTAATAAAGAAAATACCACTGAAAATGATAATAACTCCCAGCGTTGTATCAAAATCCACTCATTTACTCCATTCACTGGTGATTGTTATTGAAGTTGCCGGACATCAGCCCAATGACCTCTTCTGCTCGTTTAGCCTCCAGTAATTTGCTGATCATCGAATTTTTCTTTAGAATCTTGACAATTTGCGAAAGCAGCATCAAGTAATCTTTATGCTGTTTTTCACCGGCAATAATCATGATGACTAATCGAACCGGTTCTCCATCCAACGAATCATAATCTTCGATGCTGTTTTTGTTTATTCCTATGGCAATAATAATGTTTTTGACATCTTCAATCCTGACATGGGGGACGGCAATGCCAAGCCCAATGCCTGTGCTCATCAGTTCCTCTCTTGAGAAGACAGACTTCCTGAGAGCTTCGGCATCTTCAACTAAGTTCTCATTTTTAACCAACCTGATGAGAGCTTCCAGGTTGTCTTTCTTTTTAGCCAGGTTTGAAAAAAAAACCAATTCCTTTTTTAGTATTGCATTTTTCAAGTCCATTAACAGTTTCCTCTTAGATGTAAGAGGGAATTTTAATCGAAATTCATTTAGAATTCAACCCCTCTGCGAGGCGGACAGCGTCACGAGGCGAAGCACGATGCACGATATCCGAAACAAAGGGGTGTCCTTCGGACGATTTTAAAACGCCTTCGGCGATTCCACCGATAGTATAGGTGCATTGTTTTGGTCATTGGAATTTGTTTGGAATTTGGTTCTTTCTTTTCTTCTCATCTTTTTCGCTTCTTCTTCTCCCAGCGTTACTGATGCTACATAAAAGTCATATTATCATGCAATGTGCACATTTTGGGTAAACAGCAGTAGAACCAAATCTGTATCACAATAGAATGTTGAGGGCAGACAGGATGATGGTTGCGCTTCCCTATTGAGTAGGTATTTTTACCTATTTTTCAGAAATATCTTGAAATTTCCTTTCTGGTGTGATAATCTATAATTTCGAGAACGGAAGAGTTGAAGAAAAGTTAGTAAATGCTGAAAGCTTAGGGAGTTGGAAGAGAGGCAGTGGTTAAGTTGAGATGGACAAATCAAGTTGGTAGTGGCAGAGAGGTTGATAGAGCAGTGCTCAACCCTGAGGGGCGGAAGCTTGCTAAGAAAGGAATCAGGGATTTCTTGATCATTCTTGACAATGACCCCATGATATGCGATTTTCGTCTAACACTGTACTATTAACTAAAAGCGAAAAACAGTTCGATTTTTCTGAGAAAATCACTTCATTTATGGCTATATGCCAAAATTCAAGGTGATCGACTCTGTTTGCTTTACCATGCCCGATGCTCGGTAAGCACGGATGAAGAGGTTTGCGAGTTATGACAGGCCAGAGTACCGATCGAACCCTTTTTGCGTGGTTGCTGCTGGCTAGCCTGCTTGGCCTCTCGCTTGGCGTGCCGTTCAGAAGCGCGTTTCTTGGCGACTCCGATCCGCAGAGAATCTGGCTATGGGCTGGGATGGAGTTCCTTTTCCTCCTTGCTCCAGCATCTGCAGTAGGAGTGTGGTTGGGTAGAAAGGTGGATTTGGGTCCCAGGCTGATGAGAGAGTTTGTTTTGCAGACTCCCGGACGCCTGAAACGAGCGTTCTCAATCCTCATTCCATCGACAGCCATCGGTTTGGTGTTCGGAATCCCGTTGTCCTTAGGACCGGGCTCCGCGTACCTCGGGCCAGGCATCGCCAAGCCGACGGCTGTAGAGTTCTTCCTTGGAGCGCTGAGTGCCGGCCTCACGGAGGAGATCCTCTTTAGGCTGGGTCTGATGACGTTTTTCGTGTGGATTCTCAGGTCGATTGTGAATAGACCCACATTTGCCGGACCTTCCGTAAGCATTGGGAACATAATGGCTGCCCTTGTATTCGCGGGCGCACATCTCCCTCATGTCGTGATGTCCGGCACAGCCCCCTGGGATCTTGTGATGGGGGTTGTGCTATTCAACGGCTTTGCGGGCATCGCCATGGGATGGCTCTATACTCGGTACGGTCTCATCTCGGCCATACTCGCCCATTTCCTTGGTGACGTGGTGGGGTATGCGATTCCAAGCATGATTTGACGAGCATGCTCTCAAAACTCAGAAAAAAGAAAAGGAGACATGCAAGTTTTTATAACATTGATGTTGATGGGGTCGAGTCTCAACATTGAACATTTCTGTTGCCTTTTGTCAAATGCTGACAGACTGACCAAGAATTCAAAATTTCGGGTTTTTAAGAAAACAGACAAAAAATCTCTGACCCACTGACTTTATAACCTTTCGCCGCAGGCGATTTAAACTTGCCCGAAGGGCACCTTATCTCTCGTACCGCACGGGCACTCTAAAAAAACTACTGCCCTCCGTGCGGATCTATTACACCATACTTTTATCTACAGGATGGGCAGAAATATCTGTGAACTCAAAAAACGTTAAGCCTGCCCATCCTGAAACTCCTATAAAACTCTATCAGAACTTTTTTTGCCTCCGGCGACCAGGGGGCTCTTTTCGAGAAAACTGCCCCCCTGGACCCCCCGCAAAAGCTTTTCATACACGGTCAGTCATCGTACCACGCTTCATAAGGGTATTTCCAATTAGTGCCATTTTACTTCCCTCTTAATTATTACTTCCAGAAGCACCATAGTAAATCGCATTGAAAAATAATTTAAACGTTCCGTGAGTCTGGGCCCGGTGCTGAACCGGGAAAGCAAAAATAACAATTTTTCCCTTTTGAACCCTGAACTCCACCACAGCAGGTTTTTCCGAAAGATATTTTTCACCGATCAACCACCCACTCTGTAGAATATTTTCCCGGACATACCTGACCGGGATGGCAACACCATCTTTAAAATCTCCCGCACTTACCTGGAGAATAGGACTGTTACGAAAAAGCGCCAGACTGTTGGCCGGCATACCATATCCCAGGGGGTGAAAGGTGTCTATATTAATTTTTACCGTAGAACCGGGACAATAAAACTCATTCCTGGGGATATCGGCAATGGAATTTTGAACCGGGAGTTTAAAAGCTTTTTGGGCAAAATCATATGCACCATTCAATACAATCAACGTGCCGCCATCTTCCACGAATTTTTTCAAATTTTTTTCTCCAGCCTCACCAATTCCACCCCGGTATTCCGGGGGAATTTTTTTATTGTCTTCATCCGTATCCATTCCTCCTCTTCTCCTTCTTTCCCTCAATCCTGTTTTTATTCGTTTGTATGAATCGCTGGGAATAACAATGACATCATAGTTTTTTATTTTTTTCCAGTTTTGAATATCTTTGTTGAACAGGGGAGTGAACTGAAATTCAAAATCCGTTAAAAGCCAATCGGTCCACCCGGCATCCATATTACCGCCGCTGTAACGTTTATATATACCCAAGCGCGGCTGTTTTAATTTCAATGCTTTTCCAGGCGGTTCATTTTTTAAAGCGAAAAAGTCCATTCCCAGTTCCCGGCTGAGGATTTGAATCTCTGATGCCAAACCGGACCCGGACCGGACAAAAATCGTACCGGCAGGAAAGAATCGCTCACTGTTCCTGAAACCTTCCCGGACCCAGTATATATCCATTCCTTTTTTTAACAACCGGTTAAGGGCTTTAAAGCTGTCGTTATACCTGTGTTCAAAAATGAATCCTCTCTCCCCGGTTCCTTCTACTCTTCCTTCCGGGGGCAGGATATCCTCCCGGATTTTACTCAGGTGAATATCCGGGAGCGGTTCAAGAATAGGAATGGCTTCCACTCCCATATGTTCGCTTACCGAGTAAGTGGTCAGGTCATATGGACGGAGGGGCTCCCGGTCACCGTGACTGCGGGTCCATGCATTGTCCGGGTAATTCACCTGTTCCAGGAATGAAAGGATAAACGCCCGCATGGGCTGGGCACAAAGAATAACAAAACTACCGCGGCTAAACATCCGCGACCCCATTTGAAAATCTTTTTCCAATCCATGTATTTCTATGCCGTTCATTTGAAAAATCCAGGCCAGTTTCACTGCCGTTAGAAAATCATGCTGATCTCGGGGGATAATAAATGCAAACGGCGGTTCGGTTTTGCCACTTTTAATATTTCCTCTGGCTTTTTGAACCGTATTAAAGAGTAAGGTATTTTTATACCTGGCACCCAATTCCAGCACAGCTTTTGAAGCGATGATTTTTTGTTCCACAATGTCGCGGAGTCGCCACCAGCCGCCTTTCCACAATCGGGGCATGGTCATCTGGGGTTTGTATTCGGGTCGGCCCCGCGTTCCCTCCAGTTGATCCGGCAAAATGTAAATGGGGTCTGCCCATTTTGCACTGGCGGATTCGGTTAACATACCGCTAATATTATGATAGTTTGTAGACATATGAAATGAGGCCTGCCACCACCCGGTAAAAGGTGCACCGGATTCGATCCCGCTTTTTCCTGCATTTTCCAGCGCCACAGCCATATGAGCGCCGTACAACTGGTGTTCCCGCCATATCAGCGGGTCTACATTGGGATGAATCGGGTCCAAATACGGAGGTATGTAAAAACGTGCCCCACTACTTCCGAAGTGATGATGATCCACATACGATTGGGGGACCCAATCCCGGTACACCAATTTGGCAAACATCCGCGACTCCTTTTGGGTTAACTGGTAAGAATCCCGGTTGTTGTCATGCCCCGTATAAAAATGATACAAATAAGGAAGCCGGGTGTTGTCGAATTCAGTACCTTTGTACTTGTAAAACCACTCTTTTACCATATTCAATCCATCCGGGTTAAAACAGGGAATGATCAGGAATATGGTATTCTTAAGAATCTTTTTGGTAACGGCATCATCTCCCACAGCAAGACCATAAGCCAGTTCCGGTGTACACTGGGTTCCTCCTACTTCTGTGGCATGCAGGGAATAGGTTTGTACGGAAATGTATTTTCCTTCGTTAATAAGCTGATCAATCTCTGTATCGCTTAACCCGCGGGGGTCTGCCAGTTTTTTATTGATCTTTCGATATTTTTCAAGATTCTCCAGGTTTTCCGGTTCCGAAATGATAACTACGATAAATGGATTCCCCAGGGTGGATTCCCCTAATGTTTTTACCATGATTCGATCAGAATGCATGTCAAGAACCTTAAAATATTCTACGATTTTTTGCCATCCCGCCAGTTTGCCGTCTGTTCCCATTTTAAAACCAAAAAATTCTTGCGGTGAAGGAAGCTTTTGGGTGTTAGCGTTTACATTGATCAACGTCCCCAATAGAAATAAGAATAAAACGGTACTGATCCGAATGAGATTAAAAAAGGCTTTTCGTTTCATAACATTGTCCTCCTTTTCGATTAGACTGTATTTTAGTGCAAATAAAAAGGTATTTCAAGAGGAAAGAGAAAATCAGTTGGCAGTTGGCAGTTGGCAGTTGGCAAAAGAGGAAACGAAGAAGAGAAGAAAAGATGAAAATTACAAATCACAAATTACAAATCCTTCTTTGGAAACGGAATACAGATTATCCCAATGAGGCCAAGATGTCAAAAAGCGCGGTACAATGATTGTCCGCATATCAAAAGTTTTTGCGGGGTCCAGGGGCGGTTTTCTCAAAAAGAGCCCCTGGTTGCCGGAGGCAAAAAATTATGTGTTTACCTGTTGACTGAAACGCGGAGAACGAATATAATATGTAACGCGCCAAAAATGGCGCAGCAAAATGTTTGTTTTTCACCCACGAATCTTTAAACACAGAAATAGGAGGTTAAGATATGGCTCAATTTACAGGTACAATCACAAATGCTTTCCGCCCTGAGGGTGGGGTTAATATCGCTGTTAAAGGGATAGAAGATGATAGAGTTATTGTTGCTCCCACCGGTCCGACATTCAATTTTGACAAAAAAGTGGATGGTAAGACCTTAACATTTACGATGGCTCCCTCATCAGGAACAACGGAAGAACCACGTAAAGTCAAGGTTGAGGTAAAGAAAGGCTCTGAAAAGGTAACAATAACCCCTACCCATTGGGAAGTAGAGATCACCAGTTCATCTTCTCCGACAGAGGTTAATGTAACCATTTTTATAGAATACAAATGACTCTGTGATAAAAGGCTCGTTTAAATTTCTACGTCTGTATTCAAGACTGCGCTTGAAACAAAACCACCTGCGGTGGGACACGCAATATGTAAAACATGTTGCCCTATTACCGCATTGTAAATGCCTTTTTTGGTTTGGCCATTTATTTTTGTGAGGGTGCCTGATTGTAGTGCTAACACTGGGGCACCTTCAAAAGCCAACATTATCTGCGTGTTGCGTTTCTTCCCCATCTCTTGTATAATTTTGATCTTATCCGGGTTTCGGATTACTCAAGAACAGGAGAAATTAAATGTCGGACGAACCTCATCAAGGCAGCAGGGAGATTAAACTGGAAAATCAATTAAACCTCAGCAAAGATTTTCCGCCGCCGACGTATGAAGAATGGAGAGCGGCAGCCGAGGCCTCCCTGGAGGGTGCTTCTTTTGAAAAGAAGCTGGTTACCCAAACCTATGAGGGGATTGATTTGCAGCCTATTTATACCGGGGAAGATATTGGGAATCTTTCTCACCTGGGGCAAAAGCCGGGTTTCCCTGGTTTTGGCAGGGGAACCAGGGCCTCTGGGTACCCAGGGCAATCATGGGAAATATGCCAGGAAATTCCGGCTGTTTTTGCCGGTCAATTCAATGAAATACTAAAGCATGATTTGCAGCGGGGGCAGACCGGTATTGCCCTGGGATTGGATCGGGCCTCGCGGATAGGGCTGGATTCCGATGCCGCACCTGCAGATGATGTGGGCAAAAGCGGGATGGCTATTTCAACGTTGGCGGATTTTTCAACCGCGCTGGCAGACATTAATATCAAACAGTTTCCCCTTCATATCGACACCGGGTATTCTGCGATGGAAGCGTTAATGCTTTTAAGGGCTTTTACGGAGCGGCAAGGTGAACGTATCGATGCCATAAACGGGAGTATCGATGCAGACCCCCTGGGTTTCCTGGTGGTACACGGCAAGCTGCCGGTTTCATTGGACACCGTATTTGACCGGATGGCGCGGGTGGTGCGCTGGGCCGGAGCACATGCTCCCCAATTAAAAACCATTGGTATTAGCGGTTTACCTTATCATCATGCCGGGGCGGATGCGGTGCGGGAGTTGGCTTATGTGTTGGCGACCGCTGTCGAATATATAAACCGGCTGCTGGAGCGGGGGATACACATCGATACCATTGCCGGTAATATGCGGTTTACTTTTGGTATGGGTGCCTTTTATTTCATGGAAATTGCTAAAATCCGGGCGGCCAGGATGCTGTGGGCTAAAATCGCAGCCGCCTGCGGCGGCAACAGTGCGTCGCAAAAAATGACCATTCACGCCAGGACGTCAACCTATAACCAGACCCGGTACGATCCTTATGTAAATATGTTACGTACCACTACAGAAGCTTTTTCTGCTGTGGTGGCCGGGGTAGACAGTCTGTTTACCAATCCCTTTAACGAAAGATTCGGTTCCGGGGATGAATTTTCCCGCCGCACAGCCCGTAATACCCAGGTTCTCCTCAAAGATGAGTCCCGGCTGGATTGCTTGATCGACCCGGCTGGCGGTTCCTATTTCGTGGAAACGTTAACATTTCAGGTGGCCCAAAAAGCGTGGAAACTGTTCCAGGATATCGAAGCCAAGGGCGGTATGCTGAAAGCGTTACGATCGGGTTTCCCCCAGGAGGAAATCAAGGCTGTAGAACAAAAACGAAAAGCAGATATTGCCAGGCGAAAATCTATTATTGTGGGCACCAACTTTTCCGCCCATGTAAAAGAGAAAAGACTGGAAACCACATTCCCGGATTACCAGGCCGTACACAGTAAAAGAACTCAGTTCCTGGAAAAATATAAAGAAGCCAGGAGTGTGGAGCAAAAAGCTGAGATAAAGGAAAAATTGTCTCAATTAAAAAATGCGTTTATCTCTGGTTGGGAAGACGTGATAAATGCCGGAGCCGAAGCATTTTTGGCAGGTGCCACTCTTGGAGAGGTTACAGCGGCAGCCGGTGGGGGTGAAGGAGAATCAATTACCGTTACCCCCCTGGAACCCCGCAGGGCAGCAGAAATGTTTGAAGAGCTTAGAGATGTGGTTGAAGCTTATAAGAAAAAAAACGGTTCAGGCCCCAGGGTTTTCCTGGCCACCATGGGGCCTTTGCCCCGATATAAAGCCAGGGCGGATTTTTCTCAATCTTTTTTCGAAGTGGGTGGATTTGACGTCATTTATCCGCAGGGAGAGGGATTCAAAACACCGGAAGCTGTGGTGGAGGCTGCTGCTGCATCTAAGGCACACGGGGTGGTGATTTGTTCCACGGATGAAACTTACCCGGGACTGGTTCCCCCCATTACCCGGGGATTGAAAGAAAAAAATCCTGATATCATCGTGGTCCTGGCCGGGAATCCCAAAGACCAGTTGGAAACACACCGACAGGCCGGGGTGGATGAATTTATCTACTCAGGTGTAGATGTATACCAGGTACTTGCAAATATTTTAAGCCGAATGGGGGTACTGTTATGAGTAAGAAACCGGATTTTACAACAATAGATTTAGACCTGGGGGCGGCTGAAATATCGGAGGAACAGTGGCGGGAACAATTTAAAAAGGAAACCGGGCGCAGCGTGGAAGAATCTCTCTGGCATACCATGGAGCAGATCGATGTGAAGCCTTTGTACCTGGAAGCAGATATGCGACAGTACCGGCACCTGGATTATATGGCGGGGATACCTCCATATTTACGGGGTCCCTATGCCACCATGTACGTGCAGCGGCCCTGGACGGTACGGCAGTATGCGGGTTTCTCCACCGCTGAAGAAAGCAATGCTTTTTACCGCCGTAATTTAGCTGCCGGTCAGAAAGGACTTTCAATCGCCTTTGACCTGCCCACTCACAGGGGGTATGACTCCGACCATGAACGGGTAGTAGGAGATGTGGGAAAAGCCGGGGTTGCCATCGATTCCGTCGAAGACATGAAGGTATTATTTTCCGGCATTCCCCTGGATAAAATGTCGGTATCCATGACCATGAACGGAGCGGTTTTGCCGGTGATGGCCTTTTACATCACGGCCGCCGAAGAGCAGGGTGTTAGCAGGGAACAATTGACCGGCACCATTCAAAACGATATTTTGAAAGAGTACATGGTGCGAAACACTTATATCTATCCGCCCAAAACCTCCATGCGTATCATCGCGGATATTTTTACGTTTACTTCCCGGCACATGCCCAAATTCAACAACATCAGTATTTCCGGGTATCACATGCAAGAAGCCGGTGCTACAGCGGACCTGGAAATGGCCTATACATTGGCCGATGGTTTGGAGTATGTGCGAACCGGTATCGAAGCCGGGTTAAACATCGATGATTTCGCCCCCAGGATTTCTTTTTTCTGGGGATCGGGTATGAATTATTTTATGGAGGTAGCCAAAATGCGGGCTGCCCGTGTTATCTGGGCCAAACTTATCAAGCAATTCAATCCCAACAATCCCAAATCCATGGCTCTCAGGGCACACACCCAGACATCCGGTTGGAGTTTGACTGAGCAGGACCCCTTCAACAATGTTGTGCGTACCTGTATGGAAGCCATGGCTGCGGCAATGGGTCATACCCAATCGCTGCACACCAATTCGTTGGATGAGGCCATGGCGCTGCCCACGGATTTTTCAGCCCGGATTTCCAGGAACACTCAATTGTATTTACAGTATGAGACCAACATCACTAAAGTCGTGGACCCCTGGGCCGGTTCTTATTATGTAGAAAGTTTAACTGATGCCCTGTTGAAAAAGGGATGGGAGCATATCCTGGAAATAGAGTCCCTGGGAGGAATGACCAGGGCCATTGAGGCGGGTATTCCTAAAATGCGAATTGAAGAAGCTGCAGCCCGGCGTCAGGCGCGCATCGATTCCGGGCAAGAGACCATTGTCGGTGTTAATAAATACCCGCCTGAACATGAAGAGCCCATTGAAGTTCTTGAAGTGGATAACACGGCAGTGCGGTTATCCCAGGTCAAGAGGCTGGAGCAAATAAAAGCCGGGCGGGATGGTGAAAAGGTCCGGGTTGCCCTGGATGCGATTACCAGGTGTACTGAGACTGGAGAGGGGAATTTGTTGGATCTTTCTGTCAAAGCGGCCCGTGTACGGGCCACATTGGGGGAAATTTCTTATGCTATTGAGAAAGTATGTGGAAGGTATCAAGCCATGACCAAGACGATTTCAGGTATATACAGCAGTGAGTTCGGTTCAAGTGAGGGTAATGCGGTTGATGTTGAGCAGGTGCGCCGCATGGCGGATCGATTTGCAGAGAAGGAGGGCCGCAGGCCCAGGATATTGATAGCCAAGATGGGGCAGGATGGGCATGATCGTGGTTCAAAGGTAATTGCCGCGGCTTATGCGGATATGGGATTTGATGTGGATGTGGGGCCGTTGTTTCAGACGCCTGAAGAAACGGCTCACCAGGCTGTGGAAAATGATGTTCATATTGTGGGCATGAGTTCTTTGGCTGGGGGACACAAGACTTTGCTGCCCAAATTAATTGAAGAACTCAAAAAATTGGGGCGTGAGGATATTATCGTGGTTTGTGGTGGTGTGATACCTGTGCAGGATTATGAGTTTTTGTATGGGCATGGGGCTTTTGCTATTTTTGGTCCTGGCACGAAAATCCCGACGGCGGCTATTAGGATCATGGAAGAAGTGAATAAGCGGTTTACTTAATCGATTGAGCCACGAAGGACACGAAGGGGCACGAAGAAGAGAAGATGAAAATGATACCGATGGGAAATACCCTTATGAAGCATGGTACGATGTTTGACCGTGTATGAAAAGTTTTTGGAAGTCCAGAAACCTTTTTTCAAAAAGGTTTTTGGCCGCCGGAGGCAAAGTTTTGAAAGAGTTCTTATAGAGTTCAGGATGGGCAGGCTGAAAGCTATATAAATTTTTTTTGATTTTCTGCCCATCCTGTAGATAAAAATATCGGTTAGTAGATCCACACGGAGGGCATCATTTTTTTCAGATTGCCCGTGCGGTACGAGAGTTCTCGTCGAAGAAGGGAAGATATATTTTATTTTTGTGGCCCTTTTCCGACTTGAAATTTTGTTACAGGTATGATAATCTACTTATCTAAAGGTGGTTGTGGTAAAATGTTAGAAAATAAAGGATACTTTTTGGGAACCCCACGCAGATCAACAATAGATAAGAATGTCATGCAACGGAATAAAAAATCATCACAATAGGAAGCCGGAGAATGGAGAATGAAGAATACAAGGAGTTGAAGTTGGGATAAAAAAGATCGTTTATCTCGAGCCTTATCCCCAGGAAGAAGCAAAGAAAATAATTTCAAATGGAAAAATTGATGAGAAGCCCTTTGAGGGTGTTTTATTTAACGGATATTTTAGACTTTTTGGAGGTGTACAACATGATTATCTGTGAAAAATGTGGTTCAATTGCCTCTTACAATAGTTACTTTGGTGCCTATTTATGCGGTAATTGCCATACAAAAAACTATCCTTCTGCGGAAAGTACTAATGAAAAGAAAGAAAATACGGAAATAGGTATAATGGAGCGTATTAATGATATGAAAGATCGGTTGAGCCGTCAGCAGCCCTGAAAGGCATAAAGAAAAGAAAGTCAGTATGGCGATGTAAGAAAGGGGTACCGTTGTGTTGTGAAATGAACGACTCCTACAAGGTGTGGACACGGTCCACTTTTTTTAAACCACGAAGGACACGAAGACAGAGAAGAAACAGCAACTTCTTTTTCCATCAAAATACAATAAAATTTTGATTCCGGGCTTTTTTATTAAAACGCAGCCCGGTTCGATAAATTCCCGGTGGACAAAATCGAAATGGAGCCGCAGCTAGAAAAGGAATCCCATCGTCAATCAAAAATTTCTTACAGAATTATTTTTTAATTTGGCTTATTTTTATAAATAATTGACATATATTTAAAAAATAAGGCATAAAATTAAATTTAATTGGCATAAATATTTATTTAAAAGTCATAAAAATAAAAAAAACTGGCGGAAAAATTGATTTTGCCCTGCGGGCATGATAAAATGGGCTGTGACTCTGTTGGGAAACCGGGCGGATTTTACCTTTTCCCGGTTACCGGCAGTAAATACCGATAAAAACAAGTTGGAGAAAACAATGGCAAATGAAGATGCAGCAGAAGTTAAGAAAACGTCGGAAGCCATCAAGGCGCTAGTTGCTTACAAACCGCGAATCAAACGGGGGCAACTGGTGGATATGGATGAGTTGGTGTCATTTATTTCCGGGCGAACCGGTTTGAATGAAGGAACAATACTCAATGTATTGATGGAACTTCGCGACAGCCTGGTGTTTTTTGCCAGGGCTGCCCGTTCGGTTCGCGTGAAAGGACTGGGAATTTTCGGTCCCAGTATTAACCTGGAAGGTAATTTCAGTCTCTATCACAAACCGGATAAGTGGCTGAAAAACGAGCTCAATAAACCACGTACCCTCAAGGGTTATTTACTGAACGAGGATATGATTGGCAAATCATTAAATGATCTTATTGACCGCTGGAACCAGGAGCACCCGGATGACCCCATTAATATATAAAAAAAGAACATTGGACTTCACGGCACCATGGTCCTTGATATTCCCGGGGACATCAAGAACATTCCTTCCTCATTGGACCCGCGAGGTGCATTAAGGCGAATGGAGAAAAAAGGGGCCAGTCAAGAAATACTTTTTGTTTCTTTTATTTGCTTTATTAAATCTAATGTACGCTCTTCACTTTTTTTATCGCCAATTTTCTTGAAGATTTCCAGGGCATTTTGAAGGTATGATAAAGCCTTCTGAGGCTGCCCCAGGTCACGATAAACCAGGCCGATATTGCCCAGAACGAATGCCTCACTATGTTTATCGCCCAGTTGCCTGCCCAATTCCAGGGCATGTTGATGGTAAGTTAATGCTTTCTGCGGTTGACCCAGCGCACGGTATACACGCCCAATATTGTCTAATTGAACGGCTTCCCCCTGTTTATTGTCTAACTGCATATCCAACTCCAGCGCTTGTTGATGATAAGTTAATGCCTTATCGGGCTGATGGAGGCCGCTGTAAACCAGGCCAATATTTCCCAATTGAATAGCTTCCCCATATTTGTCGCCCAATTTCCTTTTTAATTCCAGGGCTTGAAAATGGTATTTCAGTGACTCTTGAGGTTGTCCCAGGTCATAGTAAACTAGACCAATACTACCCAATATGGATGCCTTGCCATCTTTATCTCCAGCTTGCTTGCCAAGTTCAAGGGCTTTTTGGTAGTATGATAATGCTTTCTGTGGGTGCCCCAGGTTACGGTAAACCAGGCCAATATTACCAAGTTGATTAGCTTCTATTCGTTTAATACCCAGTTGACGTGACAAATTCAATCCTTCCCGGAGGAAAGTTAAAGCCTTCTTCGGTTGACCCAAATCGAAGTAGATACGTCCAATGTTTCCTAGTTGAACGGCTACTTGTTGTTTATGTCCCAGTTTTCTGGCTAATTCCAGCCCTTGCTGAAGGTGCATCAACGCTTTCTGCGGTTGGCCAAGGTCACGATAAACAAGACCAATGTTGCTAAGATGACTATGCTCTGCTCTTTTATCTCCAAGCTTTCTAGCCAATTCCAGCCCTTGCTCAAGGAACATTAAAGCTTTCTGCGGTTGACCTATTTCATGGAAAATACGCCCGATATTTCCCCGTTGAATGGATTCTCCCTCTCTGTCATCCAGTTCTATAGCTAATTGAAGAGCTCTTTGATGCAATCCCAGGGCCTTATGCGACTGTCCTAAAATACTGTAAGCCAGGCCGATGTTGTTCAAAACAGATTCCTCCTCACGTCTGTTGCCATATTGGATGATCAATTCCAGGGCTCTTTGGTAATATGTTAAGGCTTCTTGCGGACGGCCCAGGTCACTGTAGACTGCTCCAATGTTGGCCAGTTGAATGGATTCTCCCCTTTTATCACCCATTTCTCTTTTCAATTCAAGAGAATGCTGATGGTAATCTAAAGCTATCTGTAACTCGCCAAGATTTACGTATAAATTGCCAAGGTTTGATAACAATTGTGAAATTCGTCGGGAATCAGGTTCCTTTTTCTTCTTTTCCTCAGCGAGCAAATTTTCAAGGAAGGAAACCTGTTCGGAATCTTTCTCGTAACCTTCAAGTTCAGCACTGATTTTTTCTTCGAGAAAAGCCTGATAATCCTCCTCTATAAAAAAATCAAATGAAGCTGTCCGGAAAGACCAGAAATCCGGGGCTTTCCATTGCAAGCCTTTGTAAAGGACGTCAGAAGGCAGCAGGTAAATCACGACCTTTTTATGCCGTGAATAAAACTCCCGTGTCAGGTTTAACAACGAATAGGCGGCAGCCCCGTTCTCCTTTTTCAAACTATGCTCAAGACCGTCAACCATGTATAGGGTATTGGGGGAACCCTCAAGGGGAAACAATTCACTTAAATCCTTTACTTCCGGGTTCCATTGGATTGCTTTTATTTTAAATTCATCCTTAAATTTTGCTGATAATTCTTTTTCAATGACTTTTCGGGCCAGGGGACCTGAAACTCCTACCAGTAAAAATCCACCCCTATCTTTTGCAGCCCGGAGCAGTTGCACCAATTCATTTAGATCATCCTGGACTTTAGAACTTAGACTTAGGGTGTGTTCAGACACGGTATTTCTACTTTAAAAGCGGTTTTACAATGGGGTTAATGGCTGTCCATCGTTTGTCGTTTAAATACTCCAATACCACTTTGGAATGGAACAACTCCACCAGGGTATTGTGATCCTCCACTGGTTCACCGCTGGCTATTGCTTTCAATACATCTATATGCCGTTTCTCAAGGCCCCTTTCATATTCGTTCCTCAGGTCTGCAATCACCGCCCTAACCGTATCGATTTCAATGGTATCAAATCCTTTTGCTATTGCTTTAACACACGAATTTCTTAAAATTCTCACAAATTCCCTCGGAACTCCTGCTGAATTCTCAATCATCAACTCGACGGCCTCTTTATCGATACGCTTGATATCTATTCTCTTTTTCAAAAACTCTCTCATGCAGCCGGAGGGGTCGATTGCCCCGCTTCCCTCCCTCTCCCTGACTTTTATGTTAGGCAGAAAGAAAGAATTACCAAACGTACCGGTTAACTGTTTAAATTTGATGGAATAATAAAGTGCAATGGGAACCGTATAGATAATTTTACACCGGGGGATGGTCATATAGGTCCCTGCATTAACAAAAAGCGCTTCCGCTTTCGTGATATCAGGAATTTTTTCAAGGTCATCGATGATAATCAAAAGTTCTTTATTTTCCAGTTTTGAATCGATGTAGGTAACCAGTATATTTATTACACTTACGAGTCCGTTGATATTCCGTTTAATGGTCTTCCTAACATTATCTCTCAAGGCCAGTTCCCGCAGCAAAATCATGGATACCCGGTTGAAAAAGTTGTAAATCCCTTTTGCCAGGGAAACAGGTTTGTTTTCGTCTTCAAATCCTTCTATGTCGGCTTTAGAATAGTTCACCCATTTTTCCACGCGTTTCAACACACCGCTGGTAAAAGAAATCCCTGCGTCACTGGCTTTAATATACAAATAAGCCGCAAAACTGAGAAGAAAATCGATGTAATCGATATCGATAATATTCAGTATCTCACTGATGGAGTACTTGATTACAAAAAACTTTTCCCGGATTTCCGGCAAGACGGAAAAGCGATTAAGTTCTGTAGATTTACCGCAGCCCATATGACCGGAAAAAAGGATTTTGTCGTTACCAGCGCTGGTCAACAGGTAGGTTTTTAACTCTTCCATGGGATTATCCGGCCGGTCAACATAAAAAGTAGATGAAGCAGATGCAGGAATTCCTTTTATGTCCTCAAAAACCAGGGACGTTTGTTCATTAAGGTTTATAATGGCCTTTTCAAGGGTTTTGGCTTGCAGTTTAAATTCCTGGTGTATTAAAGCACCCTTTTTTTTATCTTTTTCTATTTCATTCATATCAGTAGCTCCTGCCTTTCAGAATTTAATAATACCACAGGTATCAGTATTTTATCACTTTTCCCCTAAAAAAATCCACAGAATATTCAAAAAAATCAAAGAAAACTGATTTTGCACAGAAACGCCACACCACGGTAAGGGATACCGGAATTGGCATTCCCGGGGATAAGAAGGTCGATTGAACTCCTATAGGGTGTGGACGCCGTCCACTTTGTACTCCTCGCCGAAGGCGTTTAAAATCTGTCCGAAGGACACCTCTTTTGTTTGTAATTTGGGATTTGGGATTTGGAATTTCCGGGCAAGCCAAGATCCTTTTTGGTTCCGGCTTGCCCGGCTTGCGGCTGGAGCTTCTTCAATACAACCAAATCATTAATATGCAACTTTAGTTGTACAAATTTTTAATTTATTTTCATACCAAAAATACGACTTTCGTTGTATTGACATCTACCTCTCATTCGCTTACTATAAAAGTATGATATTCGATTGCTTTATTGGAATTAATGTCAAGAATAAAGTAAGTAAAAATAAAAGAAGTTCAATTTTTAAGTCCAGGTTGTCCTGGAACTAATCTCTAAAATTTAACACACCAGGAGGCATTTACAATGAACAAGAAAAGATGTTTGAGTCGTAAAATCTCTTTTATTATTTTGTTGGTCTTTGTTTTATGCAGCTTTATGGCAACAAGCTCATGGGCAGCTAAAAAAGTCGAGTTTTACCAGGCAAAGGCAAACGATTATATCAAGCTGCTTAATAAAAACAAAGACAAGGAACGTTCAGCAATCGGTAAAACCCTGGGCCTGACCCAGGATGAAGAATTTAAATTGCTGGGCAAGAGAACGGATTTCAACCGGGTCACCCATTACCGTTATCAACAATCATTTAAGGGCATCCCGGTCTGGGGTATGCAGACCAATGTAGGCATCGGCCCGGGCAATAACGTGGTTAGACTTCACGGTACCATTATCCTGGATACTCCCAGGGACATCGCCGGCATTCCCGCTTCATTGGACCCGCACGGTGCATTAAAGCGAATGAAAGAACTGCATAAGAAAAAAGATAAGGGAGCCCAATGGCACTTTAGAAATGAAGAATACGGGACGTATATTTATATCGATAAGAAAGGAAAGGCCCATCTCTGCTATGTGGTTTCCTTTTTTGCCGATACGGAAAAAGGGAATCCCTCGCAATTTATTTACTTTATCGATGTCAAGACCGGTAAAGTCCTTCACTCCTTCGATATGCTGAATTACGCCGCGGGTACGGGTCCGGGCGGTAACCTGAAGACCGGTTACTATTACTATGGCATCGATTACCCGGGTTTTTGCGTCACTGAAGCGGCCGGGACCTGCACCATGGATTGCCCCGACGTAAGAACCATCGATTTAGACCACGGGACCAGCGGTACAACTCCATATTCATACACCTGTTATGAAAACACCCACGAGGAAATCAACGGGGCCTATTGTCCCCTCAATGACGCCCAATTTTTCGGCCAGGTGACTTACGATATGTATAATAACTGGTATGGTGTTCCACCGGTTCCTTTCCAGCTCACCATCAAGTGTCATTACAGCATAAATTTCGAAGGTGCCTGGTGGGATGGTTCAAGCGTGGTCTTTGGAGATGGTAATACCGTATTTTATCCCCTGGGGAGCTTAGACGTTATCAGCCATGAAGCCAGTCACGGCTTTACCCAGAATAATTCCGATCTAATTTATTCCGGTCAATCCGGTGGAATTAATGACTCATTTTCAGACATTGCCGGAGAAGCAGCCGAATATTACCTGAGAGACTCCTGTGATTACATGTGTGGTTATGATATTTTTAAAGACCCTGACGGTGCAATAAGATATTTGTATGATCCCCCATTGGACGGTATGTCAATCGATCATGTTGACGATTATTATGAGGGCATGGATGTTCACTACAGCAGTGGGATTTTTAACAAGGCGTTT
>WVZO01000052.1 GCA_011772425.1 Candidatus Aminicenantota bacterium | reverse complement strand
GGATAACTTGTAATTATCTCTTTTACTTTGGATGTCTTGCCTCTCTTGGAATCCTTTTTTGGGATTTGGGATTTCCCCCCTGGGGGTGAAAGGCGCTATAAATACGTCCGAAGGACGCCCCTTTGTTTGTAATTTGGGATTTGTGATTTGGAATTTCCCCCGTAGGGGGTTTCCCCGCTGATAGGGGATTTCATTTATGAAGTGAGGAAGCGAGGAACCAGGGAAGCGAAGGCGATAGGCAGAAAAAATCTAAGGGAAAAGATTCGTCCAGGAGTTGACTTTTTTATCAATTTTGACCATAATAATACCTTAGAGGAAAACGAAAATGATTGAACAAAAGATTGATTCTATGTTCCACAAACTTCCCTTTTACCTAAAAAGAGAAGTCCTGAATTACATTGAGTTCCTATCAAATAAACACTACACCAATATGGCGGTGAAAAAAAAATTTAAATTTGATTGGGAAGGCGGACTGGCTGATGTGAAAGACAAAATTACATCTGTAGAACTCCAACACAAAGCCATGGATTGGAGATAATGATACTGGCAGATACCAATATATTCCTGGAAATATTACTTAAACGGGATAAAAAATAAAAGACTGCAAGGATTTCCTTGACAGTAATGCCGGAAATATCCATATAACAGATTTTTCCTTGCATTCAATAGGGGTAATATGTTTCCGTTATGATAAAGAAGAAATATTTCAGAAATTCCTCAATGACATATTACCCCATGTTGATTTTTTAACATTGCCAATGGATCAGTATTCCGAAGTAATAGAAAATAAGAAGAAGCTAAAGTTGGATTTTGATGATGCTTATCAGTATACAGTAGCAAAATATTTTGATTTAAAAATAGTGACAATGGATAAAGATTTTAAGAAAGTAAAAGATATTGAGGTTTTATTCCTGGGGGAAAATAAGGAGGACGAGACCGAAAGCTCAGAAAACCAGGAGAAAAAGGATCAAGTAGATATTGAAAAATAACAGAGAGACGAAGAATTTAAAAGGAACTCAAAAAAGCTCTTTCAAGGTTTTTCTTCGCTTCTGCTCTTCTTAAGTCTTTTGAACCCCGCCAAGAGGGTAAGAAAAAGAAAGCACCAAATTCCAAAGGGGGTGGCACCCCCAACCATTAAATAATTCCAATGACCGAAATCCAAATGACCAAAACAATGCACCTGTGCTATCAATGGAATCGCCGCAGGCGTTTTAAATACGTCCGAAGGACACCTCTATTTATCTCTCCTACCGCACGGGCACTCTGAAAAAACTTCTGCCCTCCGTGCGGATATACTGTCCAGTATTTTTATCTACAGGATGGACATAAAAACTAAAAAANNGGATTCTTTTCGAGAAAACCACCCCCCTGGACCCCCCGCAAAAGCTTTTCATAAAAAAAACAAGTTGAAGGCTTCCCCAAACGTTTGAAACAACTACCTTTTTATCAATACATGTAAATTCCTTTAGTTTTTATCTGTATTGCTGATTCTGGTAAGGAAGCCTTCGAGATGGTCCGAAGGACCTTCTGCGGCTCCCCGCGCCGCGGGGCGGGGGGTTGACTATTTTTTGTATTATTGTTATGATGACTCCTGGTAAAATCATGTCAACCTTTAGAAATCTTGTAGAATCTCCGGCAGGGAGTAAATATATCTTACAAGGAAACGCGGCCTTTGCACTGGGTGTGGTGCATGCGGGGTTTCACGCAGCAGACGGGTATCCCGGTACCCCCAGTACTGAAGTGATCGATAGATCATTGGCCTTTGTCCAGGACCGGATGAAAGTCGGGTGGTCGGTCAATGAGGCGGTTGCAGTAGGAGTGGGTGTGGGACATGCCGTGGCTGGTTTCGATGCGGTGGTAACCATGAAAATACCCGGTGTTTTCCAGGCTGGTGATGTGATATCTACCTCTGCGTTTAATACGGGAGAAGCCGGGGCATTGGTGATCTATGCCGCCACCGATTATGTGCCCTCCAGTACCCAGCATGTGGTAGATGCCCGGTACTTTTTGGCCTCTTGCCGGCTCCCGGTACTGGAACCCCGCAATCACCAGGAGATGTATGAGATCGCCAGAACAGCAGCAGATATCAGCCGAACCTTTAATACACCGGTAGTGATCCTGGCATCCGGTATACTGGCCCATTCCGAGGGACTGGTCATCACCAGGGACCCCCGGACCGTGGAACCGCGGCAGGTCCCGGAAAACCTCAAGCCATGGATGCTGACACCGGCTATTGCCCGGGTTAATTACAATAAAGTTACCACTGAACGAATGCCAAAACTCCGACAATGGACGGAAAACTCAAACCTGGTGAATCAAACAGAAGGCCCCCATGATTTCGGTATTATTGTCAACGGTGAAGCGGAAATTATCGTCAAAGAAGCACTCAACACAGCGGGCCTGAATCCCCCTATCCTTTCATTAGCTGTTACCAATCCCATCCCGGTAGAAAGGATCAAAAGGTTTGCTGAGCGGGTAATGGGGCAATTATTTATTATTGAAGATGGCGGGAGATTTCTTGAAGAACGTATCCGGCTGCAAGGCATCGATGTGATCGGTAAAGATGAAAATAGTGTGATTACCGACTGGAAACCAGAACAAGTACTTGAATTTTTATCCCATCATAAAGACATAGATTACAAAACAGAGGAAAAAACCATTGGTATTGAACCGTTGAACCGTCCGCCCACGATATGTCCCGGTTGTCCTTACCGGGCCTTTGGACTGGTTGTGGACAAATTAAAACGCAAAAAGAAAATTTACGCTTCATTTGGAGATATTGGTTGCTCCACGCTGCTTTATTTTTTAAATGCGTTGGACACCGTACTGTGCATGGGGGCGTCAGATTCCATGCGTCAGGGGTTTGTGTTATCCCGGCCCGATATGGCTCACCAGGTCATCAGTGTGATCGGTGATTCTTGCGAATGTCACAGTGGACTGGATGCCACCCGGAATGCCGTATTTCGCAATACACCCGGGGTTAAAGTGATACTGGACAACAGTATTACCGCCATGACTGGCGGTCAGCCAGCCCCCAGTTCCGCCGCGAACCTGGCAGGTGTGCCCAATAAATTTGTGTTAAAAGATGCAATAGCGGCAGAAAAAAGCCGCATGGTTGCTGTGGATGCTTACAATTTAAAAGAAGTGGAGCAGGAATTAACCCGGGCCCTTGAGTTGGCAGAAAAGGGAGAATTTACCACATTGATCCTGGAGGGTGCTTGTATCCACGAAACAGAATCGGAAAAGAAAGTCAGACAGCTTCGTATCAACTACGAGAAGTGTGAACAGTGCGGCCTGTGCGGTGTCTGCCCGGGAATCGAGTTCGATGATGAGCGCAAACCTCACTTTACCATTCTTTGTTCTAACTGTGGATCAAACACCCAGGTTTGCCGGCAGCGGTGCCCCTTTGATGGGATCGAGTTGATAGAAGAAGAGGTTGAACCTGTGGGTTCGCCAATTGTGCCTCCCGCTATAGAAGAAATCGAAGAGATGCAAATAGCAAGAAGCCGCTTGCAACTGCCCGAATCGCTGCGGCTGGCTATCCGGGGCATTGGCGGGCAAGGGAACTTGTTCTTTGGAAAAGTGCTTTCAGAAGTGGCACTGCGTACCCCTTATGCAGAAACAAATATTGTCAAAGGAGAGACTCACGGTATGGCTCAATTGGGTGGGCCGGTGATTTCAACCTTTTCCTGCGGCACTGTTTTTTCACCGGTACTGGCTCCCCATTCGGCGGATGTATTGGTGGTGATGGAAGCCAGCGAAGTGCTGCGACCGGGGTTCCTTGATTTACTGAAACCCGGGGGAACCATTCTTTTCAACCGGTTTAAGGTAGTCCCCGCCACCGCCAAAAAGGAAGATTACCCGGGTTTAGAAGAAATTGAAACAGCTCTCCAGGAATTCAGGGTCATCTTTACAGATGCTTACCAGGCAGCCAAAGAACACGGCGATAAAACCGGGAGAACCGCCAATGTTGTCATGTTGGGTTTATTGTCCACCATCGAACCCTTTAATCGTATTCCCGTTGAAGTCTGGCTCTCTGCTTTGATGGCTGTCTCTCCCAATGATTTTATTAAATCAGCCAATCAAGTGGCTTTTAAAGCCGGACGTCAGAGGAATCCGCATCAGCATCTTTATAAGCAATAATGTCCAACACCTGGTTTAAAAAGATGTTGCACCAATATTTACTGTAATATACGTTAAATAGCTTTCACCCCCCCGCTGCCGACCGATAAAAACAAACCGATACTTCCCAATGAACCCCGGGCCCGGCTGCCAGCAGAAAACACCCCTTATGGAGTCAAATGTGGACCCGATTGGCAGGATTTTTAGGGACTCCCCGGACATCAAGTAACCACTGTACCGATTGATCAGGGTGTTTTCCAGGGGGCTGTCCGAGAATGTCGGGTGAGCTTGTTCATTGAGATGGATTTCTAAACGTTCCAATGCTTTAATTTTAATGGCGATCTCCCCATCTTCATCAGGATAAAAGGTTTGCGGTTCGATATTTTTATTATAACCTTTTCTTATCATAATGGGGCCGGAATAATCGATGGGAATATCCCGGATAGAATCTCGGAACAGGCAAGCCTGTTCCCTGAACGCTTTGCGCGTTGTGTTGTGCGCTGCTCCCTGCGCCCTGCGCCCTGCCCCCTGCGAACTATTCTGAATGGTAAAATACCGGCTTCCGATACCGTCGGTGTTTCCCGCGTCATCGGTAACCGTCCATTGGATGGTATGAACTCCATCGCTGTACGCAGTGGTATCCAGGTAGAAATAACCCACTGCACCATTGCTGTTATTGTATCCGGGAAATAATGAGGCGATATCTGCCCTGCATTGATTGTAAATGGGATTTCCTACTTCGACACTGTCGACCCATACAGCTATTGTGGACCCGTCTGTGGGGATTGTGTTGGGCGGCGGTGTGAGTGCCCAACCAAAATTAACAAATTCACTGCCTGATGCAGGACCTCCCTGGGTGGGGGTATCGATGGCACCAAAAGGTTTGACCGCATTGGCGTTATTACCATAGATAGTCTTTATCCCCAATGTGACCTGGTTTCCCTGTAGGTCTGTGGCAATGGCATGAACGTTAAAGGTCCCGTTTCCACCATTGGGCAAGAAGTTGGTAAGCATCATGTATCCCCAACCGGCTTTGTGGTTCATCGGGTAACCGGGATAAGACTGTTCCACGTCAGGTCTTGCACCTTCGATGAAAACCGCATCCCCGATATAAAACAGGTTTTCTCCTTCTCCCGGTCCCGGTTCCCTATAGATTTTCACACCTGTTACCCCGGCCTCGTCCAGGGCCCAACCGGTAACAGGAATGCTGCCAACCACGGTGGAACCATCCATGGGTGTATCAAACGAACCAAACGGCGGTGTATCCTGCCCCGGTGGTATCCCCTGGGTTTTTGCCGATACTTCGTTACTGGCTTCGCTGATCACTGTATTCCTGTTTTTCTGATGTAAATCGGTTTTGGTCTTTACCATGAAGTAGTATGTGGTGCCTGCCCATAACCGGGTAACATCATATGATGACGATAATTTATCCGGGGTCATACCCGCATATTCCCAGGGACCTCCCGGGGTGGTACTGTAATAGACCAGATAGCCGCCATTATCAGCGGTATAGGCAATTGGTGTCCAGGAGACCTTGATTGAGTAGGCAGCGGTTGCCGCAGCCGATACGTTCGCCGGTGCAATGGTCTGGGTACTTTCCCAGTCCCGGTCTTTGATTGTTAAGAAAATACGCAGCTCATCGTCATCCGTATAGAGCGCATTGTAACCGAGACCCGCACCGTAAAATAACACCAGGTTTTTCAATTGTGGGGGAATGCTGCCGCTTAGTTGGTTGGACCTCAGCCAGAGGGATTTCAAATGCGACAAATTACCCAGGGTTGCAGGTATGCTGCCGCTCAAATGGTTGTCCGAGAGGAAAAGGAGAACTAATTTACTCAAGTTACCCAGTTCCGAGGGAATAGGGCCGGTCAATTCATTGCCGGTCAGTTCGAGATACGCCAGCTTGTGAATATTTCCTAACTCTGGCGGGATGCTGCCGCTTAATCGGTTAGACATCAGTAATAGGTGGGTCATCTTGCCCAGGTTTCCCAGTTCCGGTGGAATCGTTCCGCTTAACTCATTCCACTCCAGGAAAATCCCTATTAATTCGCTCAGATTTCCCAGCTCCGGGGGTATGGTGCCGGTCAAATTGTTGTAATAAAGATCAATTCCCACTACATGATCATCACTTACAAATATTCCCTGCCATGTACCCTCTGAGCCGATGGGGCCGAAACCGTCTGCTTCAAGGGGATCATCCTTCCAGCCGGAATTATTTTTCCAATTATCTCCATTGGTGGAGTTATAGAAAGCAATCAATGCTTCCCGTTCCCATGCCGGTATGGCTCCATAAGCCAGGTTAGAGAATATTAAAGCTAAAAATAGGATAAACGTTGAAATCAATGTAAATATCTTTTTCATTTTTCAGCCTCCATTTTTAAGATAACACAAATAAATGATGTTGTCGTTAAATCGGATAGAACTTTACCTTTTTTTCCTGGATGTCCAATTAGAAGAGTTTTCGAAGGGTCCATATTTATAAATATTTACTTTTACCTGAAGTGAGTGTATTCTTGTTATGAGCCGCGAGTTTGCGGGTAAAAAGGAAGTGTCGATATTTTTAAAAATTCTTTTCCTTTTTTGTCTTTTACTTTAAACCCATCGGCAGTCGGCGAACCCGTTACCCAGATGATCTCGCCATCCCCATTCAATACCACCGGGCATAAATTTCGTAATTCCGACGGAATCCCGGAGGCCCGGATCATCTCAATGACTTTCTGGTTCACCGTGGTATTAATCTTCACATATTTATCCGTTCTCAGGGGGCTGCGTACCATCAAGGGAAATTTAACCGAAGAGTAAGGAAGAATGATTTGATTATTGTCTCCGGGTTTTTGAAAGGAACCCGTGGTTTCCACGGTGACGGTTTTTTCAATCTCCTTGATCTTTATCGAACCTGGCGATGATACACTGTAATAATATCCGGGCACAGTAAAACCCTTAGGAAAAATGAACCCCTTATGAAATGTCAATTCAATCCCCGGTATTGCCAGCCCTTCCACTTCCCAATGCCGGGTTCGAACCGCTTCGATATGCTCAAAATCAATGTTCAGCAGGTTCCCTTTTAATAAACGGATGTATTCCCGGATAATATGCCGCTGCACCGCCAAATGATAGTCTTTTAAAATACCGGCAGGCAATACCTTACCCAGGATTAAGTACGTTGATAAAATCCCTTTGGCAGTTTCACTGAAATAATCGTATTCTTCCTGGATAATGGAAACGGTTTTAAAAATATGTTGATGAATATCCGCTTCGATTTTTTTGACCTCGGGAACCACGTGGTGCCGGATGCGATTGCGCAAGAACCGGTCCTCTTCATTGGTATAATCCCGGTAAAAAGGAATATTATTGCGCTCAAGAAACGCCAGGATTTCTTCCTGGTCAAATAAAAGTAAAGGCCGGATAATAGTGTTTTCTTTTTTGCTGTAAATGGTACTCAAACCCTGGAGCCCACTTCCCCGGAACAGTTTAATAAAAAACGTTTCCGTAAGATCGGATTGGGTATGGGCAGTAGCCACTTTAGCATTCTTGTACCGGGATGACACCTGCTTAAAAAAACTGTAACGGGAAAGAGACGCCGCATGCTCAAGATTTAGCTTATGTTTGTCTTTAAATTCGATCACATCTTTACTGCCCGTCACCAGTTCCACATGTCGTGCCCGGCAAAAATCAATGATCCACTGCTGCTCTTTTGCCGCATCGGTTCGGAGTTTATGGTTGAAATAGGCAGCAACCAGGTGGAAATCCATATCTCTTTTTAGTTCTTGCAGCAAGTATAGTAGGGTAACCGAATCCTTGCCGCCGGAAAAACCCAGTATAATAGTATCATTATCTTCAATGAGGTGATTTTTTTCGATGTTCTCCCGGAAGGGTGGATATAAAATCTTCATTTATACATACAAATAGCGGTGGAGGGGCTTGAACCCCCGACATATCGGATATGAGCCGACTGCTCTACCACCTGAGCTACACCGCCATTTGTTTCAGATTGCTATTATACTCCATTTCTGTTTTTTTAGCAATATGTTTTGCACTTTTTTGCCTTCGGCGACCAGGGGCTCTTTTTAGTAAAAACCGCCCCTGGACCCCGCAAAAACTTTTTATACACGGTCAGTCATTGTAATTTGCTTCTTGATATCGTGCCCCATTATGATCGTTGTAATTCGCTTCTTATTTATTTTTGTAATTTTGGTCATTGTAATTTGGAATTTGTTTGTAATTTGTGATTTGGAATTTGTAATTTTCATGTTTTCTTCTCTTCTTCTCTTCCTCTCTGTGTCCTCTGTGTTCTCTGTGGTTATTATTCTACAAAACTTTTTTTATTTTCTCAATCAACATCTGCTCAGGAGCCGCACCTTCCTGGAATTCAGTTTCATTAATCACCGTCCTGGGAACACCCATGACATTGTATTTTACCGCCAATTCAGGGAATTCACTGGCTTCAACCATATCCGCTGAGACCTTCGGGCTGTAATAGGCCATCCGGTGACCCAGGATCACAGCACCGGGACAATAAGGACAGGTAGGTGTCACAAACACCTGGAGATGAACATCTTTGTCCAGGGAATCGAGGAAATCTTTGGTTTCCTGCTGAAGCCCGGTTTCACCCGTGGAAACCAATTTAAATGCTTCTATCAAGGAACTGAATTCGTAGCCCCCGGGAATACCGTAAAAGCGAATTCCATAATCCTTTTCATCCATGACCACGATGGCAGGAATTCGTTTGATACCGTATTTCTCTGCTTCGGCTTTGTCCCCAATAAAATCATAGATCTCCAATTTAATCTTGCCTGTTGCACCGCTGACCTCCTCCAGCAGCTGCCGGGTATCGCGGCAGAACTGGCACTCCAACTCCTGGGTGAAATATTTTAAAGTGATATCCTTGTTTAACTCTTTAAAGATTTCTTTCAGCTCCTTCATTACCTTTTTGTTTAGCATTGTCATTTGACTACCTCCCATTGATAAGTTCATAAACCAGCCGACCCGAAACCAAAAAGGCTCGGCTAAACTCAGGTTAAGGTTTAGGTTAAGGTTAAGGAAGAAAATCTTTCCTCAACCTCAGCCTTAACCTCAACCTTGTTTCTCAAAAAAAATTTGCCATAAAATGGCAAGACTTTTTTGAGAAGTAGCTAAAATGATAAATCAACCGCTCTTGATTGTCAACCAAAATTCCGGCTTAAGTTGACTATTTCGTTTAAATTCGTTACAATTTTGTCTAATATAAGGTATAAGGAGAATTATAGTAATGAAACGTATCCGGATTATTCGATATGGATTGAGTTTTTTTCTTTGTTTTGTTTTTATTTTTTCCCTTCAAGCGGAAGAAGGTATGCTGCCGCTGAGTGAGATCCCCAGGCTGGACCTCAAATCCCTGGGATTTAAAATTGATGCCAACGAGTTGTACAATCCCAATGGCGTCAGTTTGATTGACGGCATTATTAATTTAAGGGGTTGTACGGCTTCGTTTGTTTCCCCGGATGGACTTATTTTGACCAATTACCACTGTGCGTTTCGTGCTGTACAAACGGTTACCACTAAGGAAAACGATTACATGCGGGATGGATTTATTGCCAGGGACAGGAGCCAGGAACTCCCGGCCAAAGGTTATACGGTTCGGGTTATTGAATTTTACCGGGATGTATCCAAAGACGTATTAGGAGTAGTGAAAAAGGAAATGACCTATGCGCAGCGCACCAGGGCCATTGAAAAACAGATCAAGAAAATTGAGGTGAACACGGAGAAGATGTACCCGGGCCGCCGGGCCGAAGTGGCAGAGATGTTTATTGGTAAAACCTATGTATTATTCGTTTATACCTATTTGAAAGACGTCCGCCTGGTATATGCACCGCCCCGGTCCATTGGTGAATATGGCGGTGAAATCGACAACTGGATGTGGCCCCGTCACACCGGGGATTTTGCCTTTATGCGTGCTTATTCAGCACCGGATGGTTCCTTTACCGATTATTCCCCCAACAATGTGCCCTATCATCCCAAAAAATACCTCCAGGCAGCGCCTGAGGGTGTTAAAGAGGAAGACCTGGTATTTATCCTGGGGTATCCCGGCCGCACCGCCCGCCACCGCACCTCCTATTTTATTTCTTTCGAAGAGCAAGTCCGGATGCCCTGCCTGGTGGAGTTGTACGGTTGGATGATCAACGTCCTGGAAAAACTTAGTGAGAAAGACCGCACCGTTGAAATTAAACTCTCTCCGAAACTTAATGGTTTGTGGAATTCCATGAAACGGTCCCAGGGTCAGTTGCAGGGCTTAAAAAACCTGGAACTGGCAAAAAAAAGAAAAGAAAAAGAAAACGCACTCCAGGCGTTTATTCAGGCAGACCCCCAACGCCAGGCAAAATATGGCCGGGTGCTGGAACGAATCGCTGAACTGTTCAACGAAAAAAGAAAAGATGCGGAATACGATTTTATCCTGGGTTATTTGCTGAGAAGTTCTACCATGTTGGGCAATGCCTACAAAGTGGTTGAAGCTTCCATTGAACGGAAGAAAAAAGATACGGAACGGGAATCTGCTTACATGAACCGCAATTTTGATCGAACATTAAAACGAATTGAAATCAACCTGGGAAATTACTGCGAAGAAGCCGATAAGATATTATTTAAAGAGCTGTTGATGCGGGCGGCAAAACCTAAAGGAGACAAACCCCAACGAATCCCGGCAGTGGATAATATCATCCTGAAAGACAGTGTAAAAGGGAACCATGCGGCAAAAGAAAAAGCCATCGATGCCTTTATCAACTCCGCTTATACACCATCCAGGTTAAATGATAAAGACTTCCTGATGGGTTTATTTGAAAAACCCAACAAAGAAATAAAAATGATAAAGGACCCCTTTATTCAACTGGCAGTTGCTCTCTATCCCACCTACCAGGAGCAAAAAGAAAAACAAAAACGGCAGAAGGGAATATTGGATGAGTTAATGTCCCAATTAATCAATGTCAAAAAGGAATTTATGGGTATAGAATTTATACCTGATGCCAATGGAACGCTGCGGTTAACTTACGGCCGCATCCGGGGATATTCGCCAGCAGATGCTGTGTACTATCGCCCCTTTACAACACTGGCCGGGGTAATCCAAAAGAATACCGGTAAACACCCCTTCAACGCTCCAAAGAAGTTGATTCACCTGTACGAGACAACAAAGCCTGGCCTATTTGCTCACCCGGAATTAAAAGATGTCCCTGTGGCCATGTTGTACAACACCGATACCACCGGCGGTAGTTCCGGGAGCCCGGTATTGAATGCCAACGGCCGGTTGGTGGGATTGAATTTCGACCGGGTTTTCGAAGGCACCATTAATGATTATGCCTGGGATGAAGCATACAGTCGTTCCATTGGTGTGGATATACGTTATATTCTCTGGTTCCTGGATAAATTCGGCGGTGCCCGTCATTTGCTGAAAGAGATGAACGTTCAGTAAGTCAGTGGATCGGTATTTCAGCGTGCCTGGAGGAAAAAGTGTTGGGAATTTGACAGGTTTTTAACGATTTTTTTGTTTTTTTGTTGTTTTTTTTTTGTAAATTTGGTAAGATTTAGATGGCTTTTCCTGTAACGTCGTCTAAATTTGCTGTAAGGCCAGGAGGAAAACATGTGTAAATATGTGAATAAAAGCAACAGCTTTTATGCAATCTTATTGACGTTGGTGTTCTTCCTGGGGGCTGCCTCTTTGCTGCTTGCACAAGAAACTGCGGCCCCAGTGGATCGAACCGATCCGGAAGCGGTTGCTAAATACGTTCTATCATCGATTAAAGACAATGACCTCGACGCCATTCTCGAAGTCATGGATGAAGACCAAAAAAAAGATTTTTTACCTTTTGATCCGCTAAACCGGCAGGCATTGGAATTAATTGTAAAAAAAGATTTGGCAAAGATAGGGAAGAGAGCAAAGATTTCCGAGCTCAGGAAATGCACGACGTTAAGCGGAAAGCCAGGTGTTGTTGCAAGAGCCAGGAGAAAAGGAGATGAGGTTTATGTAATCATCCTTTCGCAAAAGGATGATATTTATTCTTATGAGAACATCCTTACCCTTTTGGATAAGGCATATAAGGAATTAACGTTCATTAAGAAAGTCAGATAGAAATGCCCTTGATGGTCCTTGATTTTCACAAGAAAATATGGTATATATTTATTTCATTTCTGAATCGTTGATGATGGGGCTGTGGCGCAGCTGGGAGCGCGTCTGAATGGCATTCAGAAGGTCGTGGGTTCGAATCCCATCAGCTCCATTTTTTCTATTTTAGAACAGACATTGGGAGTTTCCAGATATATTTCGGTGTTAAAGAAGAAACATAAATCTAACCTTACGTTAATGTGTTGCTCTATTGCAGCTTTACTGATAGCAGGGGTGTCTTTGTTTTTGGTTGATGGAGAAGGGCTTCACAGCCAGCTCTCACAGTACAACGATATTGAAAGCCTGAAAAAACAAATCACTGTACTGGGTATGCTGCCGTTTAAGCAGGACATACCCATCCACTACATGAGTAAAACCCGTTTACAGGAATATCTTGCCGTCCGGTTTGATGCGGACTACCCGGACAAATTATCCGAAAAAGAGGGAGAGTTCATTTGGTTAATGGGGTTTGTGGAGAGGAAAATAGATGTTCGCAGGGTTCGCAAACAAATCTTACTGAATAACGTTGGTGCATGGTATAACTCGAAAACCAAAGAACTCCTCGCTTTATACGAATACCGGGACATTGATTTCATCCATGCAATGGTACTGACGCATGAATTACGGCATTCCATCCTGGATCAGCATTTTGACCTGTCTGCCCTGGCAGGCGGTCATTCGGATTTTGATGACCGGAAACTGGGGGTCCTGGCTGCCATTAAAGGAGATACTACCTTTTTAATGGTCCAATACAGTGATATGAATGCCGACATTTTACTATCCTCCCCTGATGGGGATGCATTATTTTCCTATGCACCCATTATAAAACCTTCCCTGCTGTACCGCAAACCGATTGTTTTAAAGTATCAATTGCTGATGCCTTATGTAGAAGGGCTGCGATTTGTAAACGCTGTTTTTAAAAAAAAGAAATGGAAAGGGGTGAATGAAATACTCCATGACCCCCCGGAGTCCACTGAACAAATCCTTCATCCGGACAAATATTTTAAAAGGGAAAAACCCGTGAAAGTCACCATCCGCTACAAACCCGAAGGGCACGAACTTTTTCATTCCGGTGTCATCGGTGAATATTATCTGAAAGTATTACTGAAGCCCAAAAACAGTCTTTTCCTCAGGGATTATGCCAATGGCTGGGGAGGAGATACCTTTCATATCTATAAGAAACCCAAAAACAAACAGGACGCTTCTAACTCCTATTTCCTGGCATGGGAGTCCATCTGGGACAGGGATAAGAAGGTTAATTATTGTTCTCATTTTCATACGGACTTTAAGCGCTTTATTGAGAGACGTTTCAACGTCAATTTCAAAAAAGGGAAGGTAAAGGGCGTCAATTTCATTGCCGGTCAATCTCAATCCGGTGAGGGTTATTTTTTTCTCGTAAGATTGGGATATAAGGTTTTTTATGCAAGGTCGAATAATCGCAAGCAAATGAACACATTTATTTATGGAGGACATTATGATTAATGCGACTCAAATCCGAAAAGGTATTATTATTCTTTTGAATGACAGGCTGTACCGTGTCGAAGACATGGAACATATTACCCCGGGTAAAGGCCAGGCAGTGGTACAAACCAAAATCAGGGATTTAAATGACATGACCATCCGCAATTACCGGTTCCGTTCCAATGAAAAGGTAGAGCGGGTCGTAATGGATTCAAAGGGAGTTTCTTTTTCCTACCAGGATGGTGATCAATATATTTTCATGGACAATGAAACCTATGATCAAATATCTCTCAGCAAGGAGTTCATGGGAGACAATGTTTATTACCTGGATGAAGAGGCCACTTATATCCTGGAATCTTACAAAGGTCAACCCATGAACCTCACACCGCCTCTTACCATGGAATTTGAAGTTGTAGAAGCGGAAAAGTCCATCAAAGGTGCAACTGTCCAGGCCTCTTACAAACCGGCAAAATTGAGCAATGGCATGGAGATCATGGTGCCTCCTTTTATTGAAGCAGGTAATATCATCAAGGTGGACACCCGTGACGGTTCTTATATCGAGCGGATCAGTAAGTAGTCGTTTACCCAATAATTTTTGGAGACTCATAAGGCTAAATAAAATTCACTTTAAATAAAAATAAAGGAGGGTAAAAAAATGAGGAAACTTTTCTCATTATTGGTAATTTTAGCGTTATTAACGATTGGCTCCACCTGGCTTTGTTCACGAGTGCAGGTAGGAGAGGAGGTCTCAGAGCGAATCGAAACTGCCCACCCCTATAAGGGTGGGGCTGAATCTGCATTGGAGTGGGTATTTAACTATCCCAATGCCGGTTACATTGCCATCCATTTCTCCGGGTTTGACCTGGCCCCCGGTGACCACGTGGAAATCTCCAGCCCGGACGGGAAGTTTTCTTATAGGTATGCAGGAAAAGGAAAAGTCGTCAGGGGCGGTGAAGCTGTACTGGATGATTTCTGGGCCACCCATATTCCTGGTGATACCGCTGTTGTTAAACTCCACAGTCAGAACTCCCAGGGCGGGTATGGTTTTGTCATTGATAAATGGATCCGCGGTTATGAACAGGGCCATATCTCGGCAATAATGGCAGGAATAGAGGAAGAAGGAGACGCCGGTCTTGAAGCTATTTGCAGTGCTGATGACAAGGAATGGGCCAAATGTTACGAAGGCACCACCATGTATGAAAAAAGCAGGACCGTGTCACGTCTGCTGATCACCGGCATGTATGCCTGCACCGGCTGGCTGCTGGGAAGCGAAGGCCATTTGCTCACCAACCACCACTGTATCGAAGACCAGTACGACGCAGATAATACCGATTACGAATTCATGGCCGAAGGCGCCACCTGTACTACCCCCTGCAACTGGTGGGGCGCCTGCCCGGGGGTGGTGGAGGCCGATTCCGGCGACCTGGTAAAAACCAACACCAGCCTGGATTACTCACTAATCCTGCTGCCCGTTAATCTTACATCCCAATATGGTTACCTGCAATTTAGAGATGAACTGCCCACCATTGGTGAGCGCATCTATATTCCCCAGCATCCGCAGCACTGGGGCAAACAGTTGGCCGTATTAAGTGATGTAGACGGTGGTTATGCCGTGATTTTTAGTACAAGCCGGCCGCCCTGTACCGGAGGTCCCGGCGATATCGGTTATTATGCAGACACCGCTGGCGGCAGTTCCGGCTCACCCGTGTTGGCATACGACGATCACCTGGTAGTTGCCCTGCATCACTGCGCCTATTGCCCCAACAGGGGAGTCCCGATTCCTAATATTATTACAGACATGGGCGCTTATCTCCCAGCCGATGCCATTGGCAACTTACTCCAACCCCCCGCCGCTCCCACCAACTTAACCGCCACCGCCGTCTCATGCAGCCAGATCGATCTCACCTGGCAGGATAACTCCGACAATGAAGATGGATTCAGCATTGAAAGAAGTCTTGACGGTATCACTTTCACCGTACTGACCACAATAGGGGCCGATGAAACATCTTTTAGCGATACCAATGTGGTTGAAAGTACGACGTATTGGTACCGGGTCAGGGCGTTTAATGCCGCCGGATATTCGGGTTATTCCAATGTCGCCAGCGCCACAACTCCCCCATGCCCCGGACCCCCTGCAGCTCCCACAGAACTGAGAGCCAAACCCGACTATGAAAAAGTCTACCTGGAGTGGAAAGATAATTCCGATAACGAAGACGCCTTTGTCATTTATCGTGCCAAACTCTCGCCAACCAGCATTCAAAGTTTACAGCCTATTGCCAAAGTCAGACCCAATACCACGTCATTTACCGACACAACAGTAGAACCCAAAACCTACTACTATTACCAGGTATGTGCCGTCAATGAATACGGCAAAGGCTGCTCCAGGGTCATTAAAGTATTCACTGCTCCAATAACAGTTACACCTGTTGCATTGACCCCCGCTGTAGATAAAAAGTAACAGCATGACCAGGGGGTGGGGACGCCGTCCCCCTTTTACGTTTTATACCTCCACAAATGAGATATCTGTATTAGAAAGAAACCCTTTGGGAGTAACCCCGGAAAACGCTTTGAACTCTTTGATAAAATGAGATTGATCAAAATAACCGAATTCCTGCGTAATATGAGTCAAAATGAATATTCTTATTTTTTCCTGGTAAATTGGTTGGTAATCAGGCAGGCAAAATCTTTTCCCGGACCGGCCAATTCAAATCGTTCGTTAAATTTGTTTTCACCCTCGATTTTTATTATATAACGGACTTTCCATCCGGGAGGCAAATTCTCAATGCTCTCGCTGTCAAAGGTGTAATTTTTGTTATCGGGGGAAATGGTTACCACATATTGATTGACGAATCCTTCCCCATGGAATTGCCGGTAAACATATTTTTTGCGAATCCCATCATAACTAAATACACCGAAATCTTCATGTATTTCGCCTTTTTTATTTTTCTCGGTAGGTTTGAAGATTGCCTTGTTGGCGCTGGTGATGAATTTCTTGTTGAATTTGAAATGGTATTCCCGGTTCAGGGTGGATTTGCCGCTTTTGCCCTCTCCGGTTCCCTGCCATTTACCGATAAAAAATTGAAACGGTTCCCAGGTATCCGGTTTCTTTTCTTCTCCTGCCAGTAAAACCAGGGGGATCACTGCTAAAACAATTACTAAAATTCGTCTAATGCTCATACTGTACTCCTTAATTTTTTTATCTAATTATACCAGATTGGAATCACAAAAATTGTAAAAAAACGTCATTTATAAACAAAAGTTTTTGCGGGGGGTCCAGGGGCACTTGACAGTGCGGTATTTAATAATGTCCGCGGAGGCGATACATCACTTGAAACATTGTATGCCGTAATTGCTCTGCCAATGCTCCCCCACGCAGTGGGGTTTTTTTAAAAAGCGCCCCCCTGGCCGTCGGAGACAAAAATATGCCGCAGGGTTGAATAAAATATTCAAATTTGCTATATTACACCAGGATTACATTATAAGGAGGAGCTATGAAGCGTTTAATTGCAATAATGACGGTGATGGCAGCACTGGTTTTTGTGTCGCCTGCTGTGCTCAAAGGAGGAGAAAAAGCAGGAGATCTGTGGGAGGTCTACAACAACGTACTTAAAAAAGCAAAATACGTGGACCTGACACATGGCTTCAATCCCACCATCCCTGTATGGCCGGGTTTTGGCGCAGCTGCTTTTAAACCGGCCATTGCCGGCAAAGACTATCCGGGGTATGCTAAAAAAGGCGACCCTTTCGAGTATAAGAAACACGGGTTTATCGCTTCCGCTTATTATTTACCTACAGACCAATACGGCACCCAACTGGACCCGCCGGCTCACTTTAACGAGTACGGCGCCACTATCAGTGACCTGCCTGCTACCTACTCTATCCGTCCCCTGGTGGTCATCGATATTCATGAAAAAGTAAAAAAAGACCCGGGCTACCATGCCACCGGGGAAGATATCAAAGCCTGGGAGACCAAATACGGGCCAATCCCGGAAGGCGCAGTGGTGGCCATCCGGTCTGACTGGTACAAACGATGGCATGAGACCGGCCGATTTGCTAAAAAACCATTCCCTGGTATTAAACTGGAAGCATTAAAATACCTTCACCTGGAGCGTAAAATTCTTTTCCACGGTCATGAACCCCTGGATACCGATACGACACCCAACCTGGAAGGGGAAACCTGGCTGTTGAAAAACAATTTCTGCCAGGCTGAAGGCATGATGAACCTGGACAAAGTCCCGGAAAAGGGTGCTTTGATCCTTATCGGGTTTGCCAAACCCGAAGGGGGAACCGGCGGTTATGCGCGTTATATTGCGGTTTGCCCACCGCGTTGGCAATATGGAAAATCCATCCTGGAGTTACCGGGCGCGCCTCTGCCAAAACAACCCCATCCCCTTAAAAGAGACAAAAACGGCGTATTAAGACCAGTATCTAAGTAATGCCTCCGGCGGCCAGAGGGCCTATTTAGTTGAGTAAGGTGAGTGGGGTGAGTAAGGTAAGTAAGTTGAAGGCTTCCCCAAACGTTTGAAACAACATCCCTCTCTTCAATACATGTCAATTTCAAAAGTAGTTACCTGGCTGGTTGGTTCAGGTAAGGAAGCCTTCGAGATGGTCCGAAGGACCTTCTGCGGCTGCCCGCGCCGCGGGCCTGGACCCCGCAAAATTTTTTATACACGGTCAGTCATATTGCTTTGTTCAGTCATTTTGCCACATTCAGTCCATTTTTCTTGCATGTTCCCTTTTTCATATGGGTTTGAATTATAAGTGAAAGCGTGGTATAACATAGTTTTTAATACAGAAATAATGGAGGTACTAAAATGAAAAAAATGAAGCCATTGCTTTTCCTTCTTATTTTGCTTGCATTCGTATCGATAAACACGTGGGGAGACGTGAAGGTTTACCTGGACCCCGGGTACAGCACGGATGGCACGGATGTTGAATTGACCATGGATAGTCTCATGGACCCGAATTTTCCAGGACCGAAAAATAACCTGCCAGTGCTGTTTGTCCATGGACATAATTTTGCAGAAGGCAAAAACTATAAAAAAAATTGGCAGCAATCTCTAAACGGCTTGCCTTGCTTCCGTGAAACCCTGGAACTGGAAGCAAACGCCTGGCTGGGAATTGAGCCGTATTACATCGATCTGGAAGACTATATAGATGACAATGAGAAGAGAAACCGGTCCATCCAGGAAGATGCTGAAAAAATAAAAGAAGCAGTAGAATTGGTGCTTTTGCACCAGGGGGACCCGGGGGCACAATCCAAAAAAGTGGTTATTATTGCTTTCAGCCGGGGGACTATCAGCGCCCGCTATTACCTGAAGACACTATGGGAAAATCAAAGGAGACAGCTCGATTTTCACCCGGTATCCGAGTTTATTGCGATTTCTCCGCCGAACCACGGTACCAATTCTGCTGCAATTTTTATTGGTGAGAGCCTGGCACTCAAGCAGATTAATAACGGTTTTTGGAAAAATTGTGAACGTCAATTTTCTGATCCTCGTAGCCATGATTTTATCGAAAACCTCAACGGCCATGATATCGAGGACACAATGGCAGCAAATTACTGTGGACAGATATTCGAGTTTGAGGCGCCGGGGGCGCGCAGAAACAATGAGCCCCTAGAAAAAGGAATTCTTTATGTGACCCTTTACGCCAGGGAAAACCGGGATACGGTGGGGGGCGGTACGCCATCGGATGACTGCCAGGGGCGTGTGCTGGCAAAAAATCTTTCTCCCTATGCAGAGAACCGCGAAGTGCCGGGAATCGATAATGATGACGCCTACCCGGAAATTCCAGGTGGAATTAATAAATTATTGGTTCACCGGAACACGGTTCATATGCCGGAAGTGATCTGCAAAGCCCTTTATACGGCGGTGCATCACCAGGCACCGCCGGATGAGCTTCGATACAATGCGGCAGAGGAGAGTAATTGGAAGAGTCCACCGATTATCCCTGGTTTGCAAACACCACAGCAAGAGGCGGGGACGGTCCTGCTTTTTGATATGTCCGGCAGCATGTCCTGGGGCCATGACGGAACCTGGGGCGTGGAAGAAAACAAACAACGGATAAACCTGGCAAAGAGAGCGGCTGAACCTTTTATAATATTGGCAAGCCTTTATTTAAACAGGAAAGCAAACCTGGGGATTGCCGGATTTCCCCGGTTTCCCTGGAGCTTGTCTGAAGGCTGTAACGGACAGCTTATCTCTCCAATGACTTTAATCACAGCAACCAGCAGCGAAGATGCCATCAGAACTATTAACTGTTTAAAAGGGCAGGGAAATACTCCGTTATTGAATGGGATAGATACGGCCGTGCAGATGTTTGGGAATGAAGGTCGCAAGGCAATCATTTTCTTAAGCGACGGTTATCACAACTGTCCCAATATTGTTAATATTGAAGACAAAGCTGTGATAAACCGCATAAAAAAACTGGATGATAACGGCATAGTTGTTTACACCATCGGTTTTGGTGAAGAGGTAGACGTGGATCATCGACTTCTTAGAAAGCTGGCGGAAGAACGAAGAGAACCTTTGAAAGGAACTTTTATTAATGTGATAGATGCTGGCTTCGACCCGGATCAACCGGATCAATGGGACCCGGGAACCGCCCTTAAAGCAACCTATAAATCCATATTTACCGACGCGTTTGGGCTGGAAGCAGCAGTAGACCCAATGGGGGTCATTAAAGCAGGAGAAAAAATTACCCCTGAAGTGAAGGTCAATAAACACGACCGGAAGATCAGTTTTCTTTTGAGTTGGGTGACACCTCAAAAGGAAAGATTAAGTCTGACAATCAAAGCATCCGATGGAAAAGAGGTTCCCGGTGAAGAAACGGGGGTTAGCGTTCATGGTGGAGAGACGTATACAATTATTACTGTAGGTGATGGATTCCTTAAACAGCCGGGTAAGGTTGGATCAAGGGCCTGGGTAATGGAGATCGATGCTCCTGGTTTGCAGGAGGGGGAGATTGAAAATTTCCAGTACAGTGTGATCATGGATTCAGCCATGAAAATGAAAACGGGTTTTGACAGGACCGCCTATGAGACGGGTGATGTGATTACGTTAACCGCGGCAGTCACGGAAGCGGGTCATGCGAAAACGGGTTTGACGGATGTGACTGTAAGGATAACACGACCTGAAGATGGGCCTGGTAATTGGTATGCCCTCAATAAAGTCAGTGCCGGGGAATTGTCGTCCATTCCCGGGAAAATCGATGATGAAAATATAACCCGGCTTTATCGCAAACGGGTTTTTCTCAGGGAGAAACGCCAGGCAAAGTTCCCCGGGCGTACGCGGCCGGTTACACTTCACCTGTATGACGATGGCACCCACGGTGATACCAGGAGCGGTGATGGGATCTATACCAATCAATACCGGGATACAATAAAAGAAGGAACATACTGTTTTCAATTCCGTGCTGCCAGTGATAATGTCGATATGTTTGAGCGAGAAACGGCAGTGCAGAAGTATGTGACAGTCAACGCCGACCCTGGATATTCATCCCTGGATATCCAATGGATCGATATGGATTCGGGCGAAGGAAACCAGGTCCAATATTTTTATGATGTTACACTTGTTCCCGGGGACCGTCATGGAAACTATGTGGGCCCCGGTCACACAGTGGCAGCAACGGTTGTTTATGCGGATGAAGAACACAGGAATCAGTCATTCAGGCTGGAGGACAACCTGGATGGCACCTATAAAGGAAACGTCAAGATATTACGATCGGGTTTGGATGCTGGTGCCAGATTGGTGTTCTCTATTGATGGGAAACCCCTTACCGTTGTTGATAAGATTCCCAGGTTCAACAGATGGGCATTTGGCATATATGCTGGTGCTGGTATCCCCATCGATATACTCAATGTAAATTATGACCCTGGTTTCAGTTCAGGAGGGTATATCGGCTATTATTTTTCTCCCAGTTTTTCACTGGTAGGTTTACTGGGGTACAATGGGTTTAAGGCAGTCTCTGCTTCAGCAGCAGGTGATATGTATTGGTGGAATATTTCCTGTAACATCAAATCTGAAATTCTGACCAGGCCTTTCCGGTTATACGTGAATGCCGGCCCAGGTATTTACATTCCCAAAACCGGGTCTTTAGAACAAGGATTTAATGTTGGTGCAGGAGTATCTTACTCATTAGCATCCAGGTGGGCCCTGGAGTTAGGAACTGATTACCATCGTATATTTACCAAAGGTTTTGATAATACATTTTTCTTGACGCATGCCCGGCTGATTTACCGATTTTAGGCACTTACACTACTTCTCTGCTGGCTGCCTCTTGCAATGCGAACGGATTTCATTTAAAATAGAGTCATGATAGAAAATATGGTAAAACGTGAGGAACAATCCAATGGTTGGAAAGAAATCAGACGGACAACAAAAACCACTTATACTTATTGTAGATGATGTACCCCAAAATCTGCAGGTACTGGGTAATTTTTTAAGTGGAAACGATTATGACATCTCGATGGCTGCTAATGGTCAAAAGGCCCTGGAGATGGCGAATAAAATTTGGCCGGACCTTATTCTCCTGGATGTGATAATGCCTGAAATGGACGGTTTCCAGGTATGTCAAGAACTAAAAGCCAAGGCTGAAACAAAAGATATACCCGTTATCTTCTTAACTGCCAAAACCCAAATGGAAGATATCTTAAAGGGATTTGAAGTTGGGGCTGTGGACTATGTTACCAAACCCTTTAACAAAGAAGAATTATTGGCACGAGTAAGCACTCATGTGGCGTTAAAAAACGCTCAAAAAGAAATTGTTACGCTGGAACAAAAAAATGTGGTTCTGGCTTTAGCCCTGACCGCCAGTCATGAACTCAATCAACCATTAACTGTATTAAAAGGCAATCTTGAGCTTTTTCAAAATTCAATAAATAAAAATAATCTAACGGACAGACAGCAGAATTTTATAAAAAAAATGGAACAATCGATTGATAAGATCGAAACCATCTTAGAAAAGTTCACAGATTTGGATTCCTCTTCGATCCATTTTGAGGACTATCTGGGAAAAAAGAAAATGGTCATTTTTGAAAATGGAGACGGGGAATAAAAGAAACACTCTTGACAGGAAAAATTTAATCGCATACAATATGTCAAATTTTCTATTTATAGAGGATAAAATTGTTTTTTGACGTTCCATGTTTTGCCAGGACGATAAGGCTTTTGTTTTGGTTGATCTGTCTGATCTATTCATCCGGTTTGTACAGCCAGAGACCAGACCTACGATTCCAGCACTTTACCAATGAGCAGGGACTTGCTCAAAGTTCGGTTTACTGTATTTTACAAGATCAAAAGGGATTTATGTGGTTCGGTACAGAACATGGGCTGAATCGATTTGACGGCTACAACTTCGTTGTGTACAAATTCCAACATGATAATCCCAATAATTTAAATAACAGCTATATCCTTTCACTTTATCAAGATTCATCCGGTACGTTATGGATCGGGACCAATGGCGGCGGACTCAATGCGTTTGAGTCGGTAACCCACCGATTCACCCACTATTTAGTTGATCCTGAAAGCCTTGACAGCCCCAGTAATATTATTAATGCAATTTTTGAAGACCGTTCCGGGGAATTATGGATCGGCACTGGCGGCGGAGGATTAAAAAAATTTGATCGCAAAAAAAAAGCATTTATCCATTTCCCGGTAAACCCGGGAGATGCCGACAGCCTCAGCCACAATACCATAAATGCTGTTTATAAAGACAGCTCCGGCTCCCTATGGATTGGAACCGATGGCGGATTAAAACAATTTGACCGGGAAAAGAAAATCATTCGTTCTACTGGTTTGGCTGGGCCAAAAGTACTGGCTATTTATGAGAACAGTACCAAGGGACTCTGGGTGGGCACAGAGAAAGGGTTTTATAAATTTGAACAACCAACAGGTACCAGGCAATTTGTCCATTATCAAATTCCTGCCGACGAGAAGCATCTTTCCAGGGCCAACACAATCAGGAGGTTCTACCAGGACCGTTCGGGGACATTCTGGATTGGCACCGATTACGGGCTGCATATATTTGACCGCCAGGATAAAACATATCATTCGTATTATGCGGATACCAAAGACCCTCACAGCTTGAGCATCAATTCGGTTAGAGCCATTTACGAGGACGAATCAGGCGCTTTGTGGGTGGGGGTGTATGGTGGGGCGCTGAATAAATTGAACCGTACCGAGCAAACCTTCAACCATTACTATGGTAATCCTATAAATCCCGAAAGTTTGAGTAATCGAGGAGTCTTTGCGATTCATGAGGACAAGGAAGGAATACTGTGGATTGGGACGTATGATCAAGGTCTCAATGCATTTAATCGCGAAACCGACGAATTGGTAAGTTACCGAAACGAACCGGGCAATCCCAACAGCTTAAGTGATAACAAAATCTGGGCGATTTGCGAAGATCAACAGGGGACACTGTGGATCGGAACCGCCGAAGGGGGACTCAATCAATTTGATCGCAAAACCGGCACTTTTACCCGTTACCGGCACCAACCCCAAAATCCCAACTCCCTGAGTAACGACGTAATTTCCTGCATTATTGAAGATCAACAGGGGATATTGTGGATCGCAACCAACGGGGGCCTTAATAAATTTGATCCGCAGCGGAAACAATTTGTTCGCTATCAAACCAATCCCAAGAATCCAAACACGTTGGTGCACAATCTCATTTACATCCTTCATAAGGACCGCCGGGGAATGCTCTGGATTGGCACGGATAGAGGATTAAGTATATTTGATCCCAAACATGAAACCTTTACCTCGTATCGAATCAGCCCCCAGGATCCAGGTAGTTTAATTCAGCATCCAGTCTATTCGATTTGTGAGGACAGTCAGGGAGTAATATGGCTTGGGACTACCGGCGGACTATATAAATTTAACCGGGAAAGAGATACTATTTCATCCTACACTGAAAAAGACGGACTGCCCAATGATGTAATCTACGGGATATTAGAGGATGAAGAGGGCAATCTCTGGCTCAGTACCAATAAAGGATTGTCAAAATTTAATCCCCCTACAGAGAAGTTTAAAAACTACAGCGTGGTAGATGGGCTTCAGAGTTATGAGTTCTCCGGGGGGGCCTATTATAAGAGCCGCCGCGGCGAACTATTTTTTGGGGGAATTAATGGATTTAATGCCTTTTTCCCGGATGCCATCAAAGATAATCCTTATATCCCACCCGTGGTAATTACCGAGTTCAAGATTTTCAATCAGCCCGTTCCCACTGGAAAAAAGTTTGATGGACGCTTGATATTGGAAAAGTCTATCGGGGCAACAGAAGCAATTACCCTGAGTCATAGACACAATACGTTTTCCTTTGAATTTGCGGCATTGAATTATATTCACAGTGAAAAAAACGAATATGCCTATATGATGGAAGGAATTGAGAAATCCTGGAATTATGTGGGGCCAAGGCGCTTTGTTACCTATGCCAACCTGGCACCGGGAAACTACACGTTCCGGGTTAAGGCATCCAATAATCACGGTGTCTGGAACGAAGATGGAGTATCGTTAAAAATCAGGGTGCAGCCTCCCTTCTGGGTAACCTGGTGGTTTAGAGTATCGCTTTTCATTTTCGTTGTATTCCTGGCTTTGTTAACTTACAAGGTGAGAGCCAATTCAATTTCACGGCGAAAAAAGGAATTAGAAGATATTGTTGCCAGGCGCACCACTGAACTCAGGGAATCCGGGGAAAAATATCGTACCGTTGTGGAGAGAGCTCACAGCGGAATTGCCATTGTCCAGGATGATGTGATTGTTTTCAAAAACACCCCATTTGACAATCTCCTGGGATATAATGAGCAAGATATTACCGATCAGCCGCTGATTCAATTTGTCGCCCCTAAAAAACAAGCCGACGTTAACACTCTTTTGGCTCAATCAGGGAAAGAGGAAAAGTTAGCTGGAACCGTTGAAACAATATTACGCAATAAAGAGGGCGGCAATATCAACGTGGAGGTCAATTACAGGAGTATCCAATACAGGAGACAACCGGCCCTGCTGATGTTTTTTCATGATATCCGCATGCAGAAGCAGTTGGAAGAGGAGCGGTTGAAAACCGCGAGACTTGAATCTACCAGGATTCTTGCCAGGGGTATTGCCCATGATTTTAACAACCTCCTGGCAACAATACTGGGAAATATCGAACTGGCTTTAGGGGATGTCACCTCTGGCCATGGGATTCATAAAGTATTGTCAGGTGCAGAAAAATCCACTTTGAAAGCCGTGGATTTGATCCAACAATTTATTGATCTTGCTAAAGATGATGCCCCCATTAAAAAAACAGAGTTTATCCAGGACATTATCCTGGATGCTGTCCATTCCGTGCTGAAAGGTTCAGGTGTAACATGTCATTTTGATCTCCCGGAAAATCTCTGGCCAGTGGATTGCAGTGGCAGCCAGATCAAACAGGCAATAAAAAATATCGTTATTAATTCAAAACAAGCCATGCCGGATAACGGGATACTTGAATTAAAGGCTGAAAATAAAGAGTTGGCAGCGGATCAAGTCCCCAATAAAGCTCCTGGAAAGTATGTCTGTATATACATCAAAGATAATGGCACCGGCATTCCCAGTGAAGACCTTCCCAAAATATTCGATCCCTATTTCAGCACCCGTCCAGAGGTGACCCAGAAAGGGTTGGGACTTGGGCTTTCAGTGGTTCATTCAATCATAAAAAAACATAATGGAATCATCCAGGTAACATCGGAAGTTGGAATAGGTACAACCGTACGAATATGCCTGCCCGCGTCAAAGGAACCCGGCATTCAGGGGTAAACCAGCCAGGAGGCTGTATCAAAAGCTTTTGCGGGGGGATTTGGGGGGCAGTTTTCTCGAAAAGAGCCCCCCTCGTTAATTATCGGACAGACTCCTAAAACAATGTTTCAAAAATCTTTATCAGCCGGTCTATTTCTTCTCTGGTATTGTAGTGAACCATACTGACCCGCACCACTCCGTCCTGTGGAGCCAAGCCCAGGTCGGTAATCAAGCGCCGGGCATAAAAATCACCATAACGGATGCCGATTTTATGCTTATCCACTTCCGGTGGGATGGTACTGCTTTTCACATCTTTCACCACAAATGAAATAGTGGGGAAACGCACACTCCGGTCTGCTTCCTTTTTACCGATAATACGTACATTAGGTTTACTATTCAAAAAATCCAACAGCCGTGCAGACAGTGTCTCTTCATACCCGGCCAGGGTTTTATAGGTCAGGGCAGCCGCTTCTTTCACACCCTTTACCGGCTGACCATCCCCATGAACCGCTGCAAATTCGCTGAAATAATCCATTACCCCTAACAGCCCGTAACTTAATTCGTAATTCACATTACCCGGTTGAAATCGAAGCGGTAGTTCATCTTCAAGGAAAAAGTGGTTAATCCCGGGCATTTTTTCCAAGTGGGATTTTTTCCCATAAACCAGGGAATAATGGGGACCGTAAACTTTGTAAAAACTAAAGGCATAGAAATCCACATTTAATTCTTGCACATCCACCAGGGCGTGAGGTGCGTATGCCACGCCATCCACGCAAATCATGGCTCCCCGCTCATGGATAAAGGCAGCGATTTCTTTTATGGGATTAATGGTTCCCAGGATATTGGAGCCATGGGTAAGCGCAACCAGTCGTGTTTTTTCAGTCATTAACGGTTCCAGGTCTTCAAGATGAAGGTCCAGGGTTTCCGGGTTAATCCGCCATTCTTTTATGACCATGCCCTGTTTTTCCAGGCTTCTCCAGGGACCGATATTGGCTTCATGGTCGCAATTGGTCACCACGATCTCGTCGCCTGCGTTGAAGGTCTCCACCAGTGAAAGGGATATATTTTTCAACAGCATAGAGGTGGACGGTCCCAGGATGACTTCGCATTTATCCCGGGCATTGATCAATTCCGCCATGGTACGGGCGGCTTCATCCACTCGCCCGGTGGATACACGGGACACATCATATGTAGCCCCCAATTGGACATTAGAAAAAAGCAAATAATCCCGGATTCGATCCGACACGGTTTGCAGGGCTTGCGACCCCCCGGCATTATCTAAAAACACCCACTCCCCGGACAGCGCCGGAAACTGCTTCCTCACAAAATCAATATTCATATTTACTGCCATAATGCCTCCTTCAGTTTCTCAAGTACAAAACATATTCTAAAGGAAAATTTTTATTTTTTCAATGCCTCCGGCGGCCAAAACCCTTTTTGAAAAAAGGGTTCTGGACTCCCAAAAACTTTCCATATGCGGACAATCAGTGAAATTTTCTTCATACATCTAGCCAAATTGAAATCATTAATACTCTGTTAAAAAAAATCATAAACCTTTCTAAACAAAAGCTTTTGCGGGGGGTCCAGGGGGGCAGTTTTCTCGAAAAGAGCCCCCCTGGCAAGGGATTGCATTCTTCTTTGATCTGTGGTATTTAGTTATTTTAGTGGGTCATGGAAATTGGAGGATACTATGAAGAAGCACTTAAAATACCATCATCTTGCCATTCCTACCACGGTTCCCCGTGAGGGTGAAGTATACCTTGAGGAGTTCAAAGTTTACGTCGTTGGATATGATACCAATCCATACGGTGTTGAATGGATGCGTTTTGAGCTGGACAGTCCTTTGCCTGAACTGGTTAAGACCATTCCTCACATTGCTTTTGAAGTGGATGACCTTGCCGCTGAAATCGAAGGTAAAGATGTTCTCATTGAGCCGAATTCTCCCTCTGAAGGAGTAACCGTGGCTTTTATTGTCCACAATGGTTCTCCCATCGAGTTTTTGCAATATGATAAACGTCGGGAGAAAGAAGAGATGGTACTAGAGAAACTAACGGATGAAATCGTTGATTTTTATACCAATTTACCTCAGCATCCGGTCATGAAAAAGGTCACTCCCGGAGAAATTCGAAACCATTTAGCTGTGAATTATGACTTTAGTAACCCCATTCCTCTTGATCATGTAATGGATGATGTTTCTCAGATGATGCGAGAATGGATTGTACAAACCACACATCCACGATACTTTGGTTTATTCAATCCCACGTCTACGTTAGCTTCTATTACAGCGGATACCTTTGTGGCATTATACAATCCGCAGTTAGCAGCATGGTCTCATGCTCCTGCCGCCAATGAAATAGAACAATTTGTACTTAAGTATCTAATGGGATATTTTGGGTTTGAACCTTCATCCAGTCACGCTGCCTTCACCACAGGCGGTGCTGAAGCGAATTTATCGGCTGTTCTGGCTGCCCTTACTCACCGCTTCCCAAACTATGATGAACACGGGTTGGCACAAGCATTAAGCGCGCAACCGCGGATTTATCTATCCGCAGAAGCACACGATTCTTTCGTGAAAATCGCTCATATCACCGGGTTGGGACGAAAATCATTACAGGTTATTCCTGTGGATGATCAATTAAAAATGGATATGAACGCATTATCCGTTCAATATAATAAAGATAAAGCCGCAGGTTATCTACCTTTCCTGGTGGTAGGTACAGCAGGTACTACGGGAGCGGGAATAATCGATCCACTGCCTGAATTAAGGGATTTTTGTCAATCTCACGGGTTGTGGTTTCATGTCGATGCTGCATGGGGTGGTGCGGCTGTATTGTCCACACGTTTGCGAAAATATTTGCAAGGAATCGAAGGTGCCGATTCAATTACCTTTGACGCGCATAAGTGGCTCTCTGTGCCAATGGGAGCAGGCATGTTCTTTTGCAAGCATAATGAAACTGTTTTAAAAACCTTTCGGGTCAGCACCGCTTATATGCCAGGTAAAACCAGTGATACCATTGATCCCTATGTATCCACGATTCAATGGTCAAGACGGTTTATAGGCTTAAAGGTATTTATGACATTAGCTGAATTGGGAATTCATAATTTAGCCGCACGAATAGAGCATCAAACGGCAATGGGAGAACTGCTGCGGCAAAAGTTACGGGAAAGCGGTTGGAAAATATTGAATGAAACACCATTACCTTTGGTCTGTTTTACGCACCCTGAATTAAATTCACAGGAGCTATCTGCTCTGTTACAACAACTTTATAAAGAGCAAAACGTGTGGATTTCTGAAGTTTATCTTAACAAGCAAATTCATGCGCTGCGTGCTTGTATTACGAGCTTTCGTACGCAAGAGGAGGATATTGTCTTTTTAGTGAAAGCACTTAAGGGGGCGGCGTCCCATAAACTCTAACTTAATAATTAACAAAAGAAATCATTTTACATTTTTTTTCGCATGTTATAAAATATTTTCTTCCATCAACTTTATTAAATTAACAAAATATATTGGAGGTGAATGATGTATTTAAAGGAGATCAATTACTTGGCTGTTTTGATTGCCGGGATCGCCAATATGGTGGTGGGTTTCCTGTGGTACGGGATATTTTTCGGCAAAGCCTGGCTCGCCCTGGTAAACAAAACAGAAGAAGAGCTGGAAAAAATGAGAAAGAGTGCTCCAAAGGCTTATATTATCAATTTTCTTTTTTCGCTGGTAATGGCAGTGGTTATCGTCTATATTGTCCATGGTATGAAGCTTAAGGGCTTTTTAGGCGGGTTCCTGTTGGGATTTTTCCTCTGGCTTGGTGTAGCCATGGTCCTTCGCTTGAACAATGTACTTTTTGAAAAACGCCCGTTTAAACTTTTCTTGATCAATACCGGCTTTGATTTTTGCGTGTTAATTGTAATGGGGCTTATCCTGACACTCTGGAAATAAAAAGGGCACAATGGCATACGATACGACGAAAGACCCTCGAATTGTAGTGGCTAACCTGGCCTGTGCCCTGCTGAAGAAGTGTCTCAAGCAAAAACCAACGATTCCGCTCAAGATTTCCAGGGATAAGCTTTCCGGGCAGGCATCCGCCTGCGAATCGGCGGTGATGACACTGATGTATATGTACCAGGAGCCGGAAGCACTGGCCGCCTCGGAACCGGTGAAAAATCTATTGGAAGCCACGGCAGATATTGCTGAAGCTTACGAGCCATTGGTTTCCAGCAAGGATGATCACTCCTTGTTGAGGGCTAACATCCGCTGGTGTCTGAGGACGCTGCAGGGCCTGGGAGACCGGTGCGGAAATTCCGGCGCCACCCTGGCGTCAGGTGTTGACCTGGTAGTGGTCCAGGTGCGGAATGTGGCAAAAGAAGGCGCTTTTTTGAAGACGAGGGTGACTGACGGTGCTGCCGATTACACAGTTGTTACCAACCTGACTGATATGGCAACCAATTCAAGGTTGGCAGTTGCATTTCTGCCGCCCCGGGAGATTGGCGGTACGGTATCCGAGGCCATGTTTTTGGGAAGTGGGAAACGGACAGAGACCCCTGGAACGGTTCTCAGCGAGGAACAAGTGGATGCAAAAGAGGCTGCCGGCATTCTATATGAGGAAGTGGCAAAGCACTACAAATAACCTCTAAACAAAAGTTTTTCGGGGGGTCCAGGGTGCACTTACAGTGCGGTATTAAGGAATGCCCATGGAGACGATACGTCGTT